>JBJONS010000581.1:0-2662 GCA_046051725.1 Pseudomonadota bacterium
CGAGGGTCAAGCGGACCGGGTGGGTTCGTGCGCCACCGCCCCAGTGCCGGACCCTCCCGAATCGGCGAGGAGGGCGGCTGACCCGGGCCCGCCGCCCACCGCCCGGAGCCCAGGCACCTCAGCCGCGGCGAGGTGCTCGACCAGCAGGTCAATGAAGAGGCGGACCCGCAGCGGCAGCAGGCTGCGGCTGGGGAACAGCGCGTGGATGGGCGCGCGCGCCCCCTCGGCTCCGTCGAAGAGCTGCACCAGCGCGCCGCTCTGCAGCGCCGGGCCGCAGGCGAGCAGCGGCAGGCGGGCGAGGCCGAGGCCGGCGACCGCGGCGGCGCACAGCAGCTCGAGATCATTGACGACCAGGCGCGCTTCGGCCCGAAGCGGGGCGCCGGGCAGGTCCCACCGCTCGCCCTCGCGCATGACCAGCCGCGGCCACGCCCCCAGGGTCGCGGGGCTCGGCGGCGGCCGCCCCGCGAGCAGGCCAGGGCTCGCGACGAAGATGGTCTGCGCCTCGCCGATCTTGCGCGCGGCGAAGGACGAGTCATCGAGCGCGCCGACCCGGATGGCCAGATCGATCTCGTCGGCGATCAGATTGACCCGCCGGTCGGCCAGGGTGAGGGTCAACGCCACAGCCGGGTGCGCGAGCAAGAACCGGCTGACGAGGGGGGTCAGCACCCGTCTGCCGAGCAGGGTCGGGGCGGAGACCCGCAGCCGGCCGACGACCTGCTGCTGGGCGGCCTGGACCGCGGCGGCGGCCTCGCGGAGCTGCGCCTCGATGGCCTCGCCGCGCCGGTGCACCTCGAGCCCGACCTCGGTCAGGCGCACCTGGCGGGTGGTGCGCTCGAGCAGGCGCGCGCCGAGGGCGGCCTCGAGGCGGGCGAGGCGCTGGCTGACCCGCTGGCGCGTGAGGCCCAGGGCGCGACCGGCGGCGCTGAGGCCGCCCTCGCGGACGACGGCGCAGAGCAAGAGCATGTCGGCGGGATCGGGGCCCATTGTCTACTCTCACTGGACGGTGTGTCCAACCTCGCCTCGATTGTCGCACAAGGCGGCCGGCCCCACGCTCAGCCGCGGCCCACAGGACCGCGCCCCCGCACCCGACGCGCCGCACCCTCGCCCCCGGAGCCCCGATGCACCGCCTGCCCAGCCACGCCCTCTCGCCCGGCTTTCGCGCCGTCAGCCTGCGCCCCCACACCGCGCCGATGGGCCATGTGCTCAACGTCGACCACTTTTTCATGTCGCAGCCGACCTTCCCGCCGCACCCCCACGCCGGCTTCTCGGCGGTGACCTGGATGGCGCCCTGGTCGGCCGGCGGCTTCATCAACCGCGACAGCCTCGGTGACCGCACGCGGATCGGCCCCGGGGCGCTGCACTGGACCCGGGCCGGCGCCGGCATGCACCACGAGGAGCTGCCCGAGCACGCCGGCCTGCTCTGCGAGGGCCTGCAGATCTTCGTGAAGATGCCCGAGGCGCTCGAGCTCGACCCGCCGCGCGCCTTTCACGTCGAGCCCGCCGCGATGCCGACCCTGCGGACCGCGGGCGGCGTGGTCTCGGTGCTGGTGGGGGCGGTGGGCGCGGCCCAGGCCGACATCCCCGCCGACGGGGACACGACGATGGCCCATGTGCGGGTCGAGGGCGGGCTGACCATCGAGGTCCCGACCGGGACCGAGGCCTTCCTGCTCGGCCTGCGGGGCGAGGGCGAGGTGGACGGCCAGGCCATCGGCGCCCACATGGCGACGGCGCTGCGCGCAGGGCCCGTCGCGCTTCGGGGCGCGGCCTTCGACGCCCTGATCGGCTGGAGCGCGCCGATGCCCCGCGCGCCCCGCTTCCAGGGGCCCTTCTGCATGTTCAGCCCGGACCGGCTGGCCGAGGCCCAGCGGCGGGCGCAGACCGGCGGGATGGGCGCGTTGAGCCCGTCGAAGGTGGCGTGGGCGCGGGGGTAGGCGGCGAGGGAGGAGGAGGGGTGGATGGGTTGCCTATTTAGTATACGTTACACTTCCCAACCACCCCACTCGCCCCACCAGCACGTCAATCTCGAAGCAGCCCACCCGCCCGACCAGGGCTGGTCAACCTTCAGACTTGCCCAACCTGCACAGCGCAGATCTGTCCGCTGGCGCCGCCGCCGAGGCGTCCCCGTTCAGATGTGCCTGCGGCCGCCCCCGACCCGCCGGCGCCCGCTGGGCCCGGGTCTGCGGCGCCTGCTCGGCCCGCGGCTACCGCCGGCGCCGGTCCGCGCGACCGTCAGAGCCGTTCGCGGACGGGGCCACGGCGAACGCTTCTGACGGCGGCCGGCCGGGCTGCGCCTCCCCTCCCCTCGCCCGCCGGCCCAGCGCCGCCGCGTCAGAGCCGTTCGCGGCGCCCGCCTCGGCGAACGCTTCTGACGCGCGGGCCTGTCGGCGCTGCGGCGCACCGCTGCGCGGCCGCCGGGTCGACGCCACGACCTGCAGCGCCGCCTGCCGGGCCGCCTGGCACCGCGCGGGCGCCACGCCCCGTGCCGAGCGCCTGGCCGCCCGCTGGGGGCTGCTGCCCCGGGACTTCTGGCGCACGCCGCCCGAGCTGGTCGCGGCCGTCGCCGGCGAGCTCGGGGGGCCGTTTGGCCTCGACGCCGCCAGCGCGGGCGACGACGCCGTGGCCGGCCGCTGGCTGACGCCGGACGAGGACGCCCGGACCGCGC
>JBJONS010000582.1:0-3548 GCA_046051725.1 Pseudomonadota bacterium
GGCGAGGTCGGCGTCGCCGATGTGGTGGATGGCCTCGGCCTCGGGCGGCATCGACACGCCAGGGTCGATGAGCGAGCGGAGCGACTTGCGCTTGCCCACACCGTCGGGGCGCCAGCGGTAGACCGCGAGCTCGCAGACGCGGTCACCTGACGCCGCCGAGAGGCCGGTGGTCTCGAGATCGAGCGAGGCGGTCGGCGCCTGATCGGCGGGCAGGTCGAGCAGGCCATCGGCCAGATCGACCGCCTTGACGTTGTCTTCGCTCAATCGGCGACCTGGGCCTTCATCCAAGTGGGGATCCCGGGGGGCGTAAAGCTGCCGTCGCCGTCGGCGTCGACCCAGATCGGGTTGGTCACGGCGTAGGGACGGACCGGGAAGTACCGGGGGAAGGGCACCGGCGCGCTGAGGAAGCTGTCGAGGCCCACGCCAGCCAGCGCGCTGGTCACGACGTCCTCGAGCTGGATCGGCGGGAACTCGACCGGCGTGTAGAGCGGGCTGAGGTCATCGGCGCCGAGCGCGACCACCGCGTACCACGAGTCTTTGGACGGGTTGACCTCGACGGTCTCGAGGAAGCGCAGCACGTCGTCGTTGTTGATCGAGTCGCCGGCCCACTCTTGGATGAGCTCGCCGTTCTCGTAGAGCTCGACGCGGTCGATGTTGAACCAACGCGGCGCCTGGACCTCGATGTTGAGCTCGACGCGCCCGCCGAGGGCCTGCACGTCTGAGCCCGGGCCGAACTGCTCTTCACCGGCAAAGAAGCGGATGAAGGGACCGAAGCTCGCGACAACGCGGCCCTCTTTCACCGCCCGGGCCACCGCGGCCTCGTCGAGGAAGGCCGGGTCGTCGGTGTCGGACTGGACCCAGTTGCGCGGGCAGCCCGACTCGATGCTGGTGAAGCCGTGGGTGTCCGAGTTGCCCAACGCGGTGTAGCGATACCCAAGGTTGTTGAGGCTGAACCAATCGTCGAGCACACCTTGCCGGGTCAGACCGAGCTTGTAGACGCCATCCTTGAGGTCTTGCTGTTCGGCCATGGTCCGGCTGAGCATGTTGAC
Source organism: Pseudomonadota bacterium (assembly GCA_046051725.1). GTDB lineage: Bacteria > Myxococcota_A > UBA796 > UBA796 > UBA2385 > JAEUKK01. The sequence goes on from JBJONS010000582.1 coordinate 1,050, forward strand.
GATGTAGTCGCGGTGCTGCTGCGGGCTCTCGGTCGCGGCGAACTCGTCGAGCTCGGGCTGCGTCGGGGTGCGGATGAGCTCGAAGCGCTTGCCGTTGAGGACCTCGAGCGCGTCAAAGTCGTCAGAGAAGTTCTGGGGCTCAAGCAGCGTGTTGCCGCTGAGCGTGGTCAGCAGGCTCGCGTCCATCGCGATTTTTCCGGCGTCGTCTCGGTAGGTGTTGACCTCGTATTGGTCAAAGTAGCCGAGGATGCCGTCGCGGGGGTGGCCGACGAAGACCACCGGCTCATCGGCACCCGGCACGCTCAGATCGCGCAGCCCGTCGATCATCTGCTGCGGCGTGAGGCCGAACCAGTCGAGCGCGCCGCCCTGATCTTTGAGGTGGTCGATGCGGAGGGGGAAGCCGAGGAAGTGGCCGACCTCGATGGTCGTGACCTCAAGGCCCACCGTGCTCGCCAGCCAGTGTTGGATGCCCAGCGAGAGGATCGCCGGCTCGTAGTCGGTGATGGCGTCGTGGTCGGTGCTCGCGAGGAACTCGACCCCCTCGGCCGCCATGGTCATCGCCCGGTCGGTGAGGCTGACCCCTGAGTCATGCGAGCGGAAGGCGTGCACGTGGAAGTCGGCGCTCACCCAACCTTGCGTGTCGACCGAGCGCACCACTTGCAGCTCAAGATCGGCGTAGTTGTTGGTCTCGAGCGTGAAAGGCTCGCTTCGGTCGAGCTCGTACTCGGGCCCACGGCTCGCGACGGCGTAGTAGCGGCCCGGGGGCAGGATGATGCTGCCGCTGCCGTTCGCCGTGAACACCACACCCGCCGGGTCGCCGCCGATGAAGCCATCGCCGAACACGGGGTTGAGCGGGCTCGGATCGCCGCCAGCCGGGAAGAAGCTGACCTTTGCGGGGAGCGCCATGCCCGACTCGTCCACGACGCGGAAGCGCACGCCGCCGGGGCGGGGCGACTCCAACACCACGGTCTTCTCTTGTTTGGCCTGGATGGAGAAGGGGATCCGCGGGCTGTCTGGGCGACCCGTGGCGTGCACCAGCATCTCGTAGCGCCCGGGCGGCAGCGTGCCCGAGAAGGAGCCATCGAGCTGACTGTCGATGCCCACGTCAGTGCGCCACTCGGTGTACGGCGCGTCTTCGCCGTCGCGGAACACCAACACCCGCACGTTGGACAGCGGCATGTTGGTCGCGTGCTCGACAACGTAGCCGCTGACCCGACCCACCGGCGTGCCCTTGGCCGCCCAGATCGCGTCCATCGCGCTGCCCACGTCGCCGCGGCCCACGCCGAACCAGCGCTCGTAGGCGAGGGGAGGGGTCCCGTCCGGGAAGCGGCCGCTGGTGCCGTCGCCCTCACGCCCCACGCCCACCGCGACCGTCTGGCTGCTGGTGAACATGGGCACGTACAGCGGCCCGGTGTCGTTCATCAGGGCGTAGGAGACCCGGTTGGCGGTCCCGGCGAGGAAGTCGACGACGATGGGCTCTTCGAAGGTGTTCTCGCCAGCCTGCAGCAGACCGTTGACGTAGGTCTCTTCGTCGAAGCCGACCCCCGGGGTAAACACGTCGGTGCTGCCGCCCTGCAGGTAGAAGTCGCCGAAGACGACGCCGCCGCGCTCGCGGTCGAGCGCCAGCTGGATCAGGGCGAGGCCGTCGGCGTTGCCCTCGATGACCTCGGGCTCGAAGTCGGCGTCGCAGTTCGCCTCGTCGCTGAAGATGGCGGTGGTGCGCATCTTCACCGCGGACTGGCCCGGCTCGAGGATGTAGTCGGTGCGCATAAAGAAGTGCGGGCGCTCGCCCGGCCACTGCAGCGACCACAGCGCGTCGAGCAGCGTGATGAAGCTCTGCTCGGGGCCGACGGTGCAGATCACCGCGGCCTCGCCGTCGCTGCCGTCGTTGACGATCTCGACGAGGCCCGCGGTGTCGTCGGCGGTCTGCACGTTGAGGTTGACCGTCGGGAAGACCTCAGCGAGCTGGTCGAGGCCCTGGCCGCGGCTGAACCGCGGGTCGCTGCGCTGCAGGTCGGCGTCGATGAGGCTGCCACCAGAGGTGTGGGGGCCCATGCTCGGACGCGCGTCGAGGATCGCGAGCCGGATCTGGTCGTTCTCGAGCAGGTAGTCACCTTCGCGGGCCATCGCCTTGGGCCCGCCGATGGCCTGGTCGAGCGCCTGGATGCGCGAGGCCTTGGCCCACGGATCGGTGGGCTGCTGGCAGCCGACCCCCAGCCCGGCGGTCGCGCCCAGCACGGCGAGCAGGCGGCTGCGCGCGCGCGCGGCGCCACGATCAGCGGTGGAGGAGAGGCGGGTGGTCGTGCGCTCGGATTGGACAGACATGGCTCTCCGACAATAATGTGGGCGGAGCAAGAGGTCCACGCCGCCATGACGCTCACTCTCCGCTCCGTCGGTGCCCGCCGCGCGCCGCGCGCCCTCCCCCTCATCGCCGCGCTCGCCGGGCTGCTCGCGGTGCCCGCCGTCGGTCACGCCAAGCGGGGCGAGGCCAAGGCCGAG
>JBJONS010000583.1:0-2560 GCA_046051725.1 Pseudomonadota bacterium
TGCCCCCGGTCCAGCGGCCCCGCCCGCGGCGAGCCCGCCGCCCGCCGCCGCCCGCCCGGCCGAGGACCCCGCCGTCGCCGCCGAGAAGGCCGCCAAGCACCTCGAGAAGACCCGGCGGGCCATGCTCAAGCTGCTGATCGAGAAGGGCGGCACCGCCGGGCTGGGCGAGCTGCACGACCACAGCGAGCGCCGCTACTTCATCGGCCACAAGAAGTTCAGCGACATGATGGAGGGGCTCGTCGCCGAGGGCCTGATTCACTTCGACCACAGCGCCGGCCAAGCCGAGATCACCGCCGCGGGGCGGGCGCTGGTGGCCTGAGCCGCGCCGGGCTCTACAGCGGCGCCGCGTAGACCTGGGCGCTGCTGCGCAGCGCGGCCCCGAGCGCGCGGGCCGCCCCGACCACCGCGTGATCGTCGAGCGGCACCTCGACCAGCTCGAGCGAGGTCCAGCCGCGCAGCAGCCCGCGACGCGCCGTCTCGGCCAGCAGCACCTCTTCCACGCCGAGCCCGGCCGCCTCAGGCAAGGTGGCGAGCAGGCGCAGGCGGGCGCGGCGCACCTCGTGCCGGGCCCGCAGCAGGCGCCACAGGGTCAGCGGGCCGGCGCTGCCGTCCAAGGTGCGCAGGTGGGCGGTGTCGGGCACCGTCACGGCCACGCCGACCGGCCGGCCGTCGAGCTCGGCGAAGATCACCGACTCGGGCAGCGCGGCCCGGGCCAGCTCAAGGAACAGGCAGGCGCTGGCCGGCGCGCCCGCGGCGCCGAGGCGGGTCGGGCCGAGCCCACCCGCGACCACCCGCCAGCGGGGCAGCTCGCGCTCGAGGTGCCGCAGGTCGGCGGTGCGGACCTGCAGCCCGAGCCGCTCTTCGGTGCGGGCGGCCTGAGCAAAAAGGCGCCCCAGGCGTTGATCATGCACGTCCAGCGTCCAGGTCCAGGCAGCGAGCTCAGCGGCGGGCTGCAGGCCGACCGCCTCGAGCAGGCGGGCGAGGTGGGGCGGATCGGCCGCCTCGCCCGCGCCGCCGCGCACCTGCACGCCGGCGCCGTCGTCGACCCCGAGCCCGACGGGCCCAACCACCCGGGCGCAGCCCAGCGCCCGCAGCCACGTGCCGCAGCGCTCGATCAGCGCCCGGGCCGCCCCCTCGTCGTCGCGGCAGCAGAAGGACGAGAACAGGCCGTCGACCGCCCCCGGGGGCCGGACGGCGAGCACCCGGCCGACCACCTCGGCCCCGCGCGAGGCGCAGAGGGCGAGGCTGTCGGCCCGCTCGAGCGCCGGGCTGCCCGCCGGATCCATCCAATAGAGGGCGTCGCGCCGAAAGTGCGGGCGAAAGCCACCCTCGTCCGCCCGACAGGCGCGCTCGGCCTCGTAGAAGCGCAGGCGCTCGGCCCGCCGCCGCAGATCCAGCCGCTCGACGCGCAGCGGCCGGGGATCGTGGGCGTGGGGGGTGGACAGCGCGGCGCTCATGCCCTTGCGCTACCGCGCCCCAGCAGGGCCGCAAGCGCCCGCCGGCAGCAGCGCCGCCTGGGCCTCGGCGAGGTCGGCGACCAGCAGCGCCCGGGGCTGGGTCGCCAGCCAGGCCCGCTCCCAGGGCGGGGTGTGGGCGTTGGTCAGCAGCAGCACCCGGGCGCCCAGCGCCCAGGGCAGGGCCAGGTCGAGCTCGAAGATGTCGCCCATCACGCTGACCTCGTCCCAATCGCAGCCCGCTGCGCGGCGCAGGGCGTCGAGCGCCTCGAAGTAGGCCCGCCGGCGCAGCAGCACCGGGCGCGCGAGGCCGGGCAGGTGAAGGGCCTCGGGCACGCGGTCCCAGCCGGGGTCGAGCTCGTACTTGCGGGCGCGGCCGTGCACCCTTGCGGTCCAGGCGCCGAGCGCCGGGTCTTCGGCGGCGGCGAGGCGCTCGAGCTTGGCGACCACCGCGTCGGTGTGGGAGTTGGTGACCACATGCGCGGCGGTCGGGAGCAGGGCCCGCAGCAGCGCCCCGGCCCCCGGCCGGAACACCGTGCCCGTCTTGACATAGTTGTGCTTGTAGAGGACGCCGTCGAGCACCCGGGTGCGCTCGGCTTCGTCGCGCAGGGCGCCGGCGTGATCGAGCAGGCGCCGGGCCACCGGCATCATGCGCAGGTAGGGGTCGACCGAGGCTGGAGCGACCACGTGGCCGAGAAAACGCCAGCCCTCGGCCGCCGGCCGCGCGGCGACCTCGTCGGCGAAGCGCAGCGCCAGCGCCTCGACCTCGTCGCGGGGAAGCCCGGTGATCACCGCGATATCATCGAGATATCCCGCACGAAAGGGCCCAGCCTCGGCCTCGGCGTCGGTCATGGTCCCATCAAAATCCAGCACCGTCAGCGCGCCTGCCATGGCCCCTCCTGCGCCGAGCCTACACGCGGCGCGCTGCCCCCGGCCGCCGGCCCGGCTAGACCCCGCCCATGACGGGCCCCCCTCCGCACTGGACGACGCGCGCGCTCCGCGCAGGCGCGCCCGCGCTGCTGCTGCTCGCGCGCGGGGCGGCCGCGGCGCCGACCGCCGCGGAGCGCCTGCTCGACGCGGCGCGGGCGGCGGACCGGGCCCACGAC
>JBJONS010000584.1:0-12124 GCA_046051725.1 Pseudomonadota bacterium
CTGCAGTACCGCTGGATCGTGACCATCGTCGGCGGGCTCGACCGCATGCTGCCGCACGACTTCGTGGCCGGCGACCTGCTGTGGTACCCCGTCGAGGGCGACAACAAGACCCGCGCGGCCCCCGACGCGATGGTCGCCTTGGGCCGGCCCAAGGGTGACCGCGGCAGCTACCGCCAGTGGGAAGAGGGCGGCGTCGCCCCGCAGGTCGTCTTCGAGGTGTGGAGCCCGGGCAACACCTTGCGCGACCATGAGCGTAAGCGTACCTTCTACCTGAAGTATGGGGTCGACGAGTACTATATCTGGGACCCAGACCGCCTTGAGCTGCTCGGCTGGGTTCGCGAAGGTGAGCACTTCCACGAGGTCGTCGAGATGGACGGCTGGGTGAGCCCCCGCCTCGGCCTGCGCTTCGCCCGCGCCGAAGACGGCGACCTGCGCCTCTTCGACCCGGCGGGGCGGCCCTTCTTGACCTTCGCCGAGCTGGCCGCCGAAGTGGACGCGCAGCGCGCTGTTGCCGACGAGCAGCGCGCCCTCGCCGAAGCGCAACGCCAGCGCGCCGAAGAGCAGCGCCAACGCGCCGAAGCGCAGCGCGTGATCGCCGAAGAGCAGCGCCAGCGCGCCGAGGCCGCCGAGGCCGAGCTGGCCGCGCTGCGGGCCGCCTTGGCGGCGCGGGGCAGCTAGGCGTCGGGGCGCCCGGGCGCGCGCCCTCCTGGCGCGCCGCCCCCTCCGGCGGGGCCGCGGTCCCCGCCGGGGCGGCTTGGTCGCGCGGGGCGCGACCGGCGCTGCGCGCCGCCGTCCGGGCCCGCTGGCGCGGGGGCCAAAACAGCGTGAGGGCGGACCTCTCGGCCCGCCCTCAACCTGGTTGGTCGCGCCCTCGCCTCAGCGCGCGGCGGCGTCGGCGAAGCGCTCGATGAGCCCGTCGAGCTCTTCGCGGCTCGCGTAGTCGATGACGATGCGGCCGCGGTGGCCGCGGCTGCGGGCCTCGATGCGCACCTTGCTGCCGAGCTTCTGGCTCAGCCGCTCGCCGAGCTTGACCATCGCCGGGGTCGGGCCCTTGGCGCGGCGGGCGTCGGGCTGCACGAGGCTGGCCACGAGCTTCTCGGTCGCCCGCACGCTCAGGTCGCGCGCGATGACGTCCTTGAGCACCTTCTTGAGCTGCTCGTCGTCGCTGATGCTCAGCAGGGCCTTGCCGTGGCCGGCGGTGATGGCGGCGGCGCGCAGCTGCTCGAGGGCGAACTCGGGCAGGCGCAGCAGGCGGATGGCGTTGGCCACCGTCGCGCGGTCCTTGCCGACCCGGCGGGCGACCTCGGCCTGGGTGAGGCCGAACTCGTCGACCAGCCGGTAGTAGCTCTCGGCGGTCTCGATCGGGTCGAGGTCTTCGCGCTGGATGTTCTCGACCAGGGCCAGCTCGAGCTGCTCGCGGTCGCCGAGCTGCTCGCGCACCCAGCAGGGCACCTCTTCGAGCCCGGCCAGGCCGCTCGCCCGCAGGCGGCGCTCGCCGGCGATGAGCACGTAGCCCTCGCCGCGCTCTTCGCGGCGCACCAGCAGCGGCGTGATGACGCCGTGCATGCGGATGCTCTCGGCGAGCTCCTCGAGCGCGGGGCCCGAGAAGGTCATGCGCGGCTGCTCGGGGTTCGGGCGGATCCGGTCGAGCCGCAGCATGCGCAGCGCCTGCTGCGTGCCCTTGGGGGCGTCGGGCGGCAGGCCCGGCTCGTCCATGTCGACGCCGGGGATGAGGGCGGCGAGGCCGCGGCCGAGCCGTGGGGTCATGCAACACCTCCGCCGCTCAGCACCCGCAGGGTGGGGCGAGCGCTCTCTTCGTGGGCCTGGTCAAAGGCGCCGACCTGGCCGCCCTCTTCGCGGGCGATGAGCTCGAGCGCGAGGTGGGTGTAGGCGAGCGCGCCGCGGCTGAGCGGGTCGTAGGCGTGGATGGGCTTGCCGAAGGACGGGGCCTCGGCCAGCCGGATGTTGCGGGGCACCTCGGCGTCGAAGACGTCGGAGCCGAAGACCTGCCGGGCCTGCTCGCAGACGTCGCGCCCGAGCCGGGTGCGGCGGTCGACCATCGTCAGCAGGATGCCGCTGGTCTTCAGATCGCGGTTCAGGCCGCCCTTGCGGATCTGCTTGACGGCCCGCAGCAGCTCGCCGAGGCCCTCCATCGCGTAGTACTCGGCCTGCAGCGGGATGACGACGCCGTCGGCGGCCGCGAGCCCATTGACCGTCAGCATGCCCAGCGAGGGCGGACAGTCGAGCACCACGTAGTCGTACTGGGTCGCCTGGCTGCGCAGCGCGCTGCGCAGGCGGAACTCGCGCTCATCGGCGTCGACCAGCTCGACCTCGACGCCCACCAGCTCGCGGGTCGCGGCGGCGAGGTGCAGGCCGTCGACCTCGGTCGGCACCACCACGTCGCGCAGCTCGCGGAAGCCCAGCAGCACATCGGCGATGCCGTGCTTGTTCTCGCTCTTGGGCAGGCCGACGCCGCTGCTGCAGTTGCCCTGCGGGTCGAGGTCGACCAGGAGCACCGAGCGGTCCTCGAGGGCGAGCGCCGCGGCGAGGTTGATGGCGGTGGTGGTCTTGCCCACCCCACCCTTCTGGTTGGAGATCGCGATGACGCGCGGCATGACGGCAATTTCCCCGGGGATAGGCGGGAGGGGCTCAGCGCGGGGGCCGGCGCAGGGGCCGGCGGTCCTGGAGGGGGATGCCCGGGGGAGGGGCGCTCAAGGGCGCAGACCCTGGGGAGGGGTCAGCGCGGCGAGCCCAGGGGTGGCTCGCCCCCGGCCCGCCGCGGAGGGACCGCGGAGGGGGCGGGGCCTCGAGGTCCAGGGGACCGCGAGAGGGGGAGGCGCGGCGGGAACCGCGCCGGTAGGTGCGCGACCTTAGCGAGGTGCTCTTGGCAACGCAAGAGCACCCCCAAGGAATGACCTCAAGGCACGGCGGGCGCCGCGGGCCGCGCCCCGCGGTCTCCGGGCAGCTTCCGTCTGGGGCGCGCCGCGCGCGGCCGCCGGTGCGCCCGCGGTGACAAGCTGTGTCAAGCGCAGCGCGCTGCTCCCGAAGCGGCGCGCGGGGTCGCGGAATACGCGCGCCTCCGCCCCTGGAGCCGCCGTGGACCACCTCCGCCCTGACCTGCGCCCCGCACCCCCCATGTCTGCCGTCGCGGTCGCCGCGCTCGACGAGCCCTTGCCCGAGGTGCTCCGCGAGAAGATCACCATCGACGTCATTCACGACGGCGCCCACCTGCCGCCCGAGTTCGTGGTCGACGGCGAGGGCCGGCCCGTTCCGCCCGAGCTCGTCGCCGAGAGTTTTGTCCGCGAGCGCGACTGGGGCGCCCGCGTCGTGGCCGAGCGGGTGGCGGCGCGCCTCGGGCTCGGCGAGGTGCACGTGGTGCACACCGCCCGCTGCCTGATGGACTTCGGCCGCTTCCCCGGGGTCTCGCGCACCGGCGCCACCCACCTCGGCCGGGCGGCGATCAACGAGCCCTTCAACACCCGCCTGTCCAGCGCCCAGTCGCGCCGCGTGCTCGAAGAGCACTACGACGCCATCAGCGCCCACATGGACCAGGCCATCCGCGGCCGCCAGCTCAAGATCGCGATCCACACCTACGACCGCACCAACCCGAGCGGCACCGAGCGGCCCCAGGTCAGCGTGGTCAGCCGGTCGCAGGGCTACCAGAACGACGGCGTGATGCCCTATGGCGTCTTCGACCCGCTCTACCCCGACATCCTCGCTGAGTTCACGGTCGACCGCATCCTGCCCTCGCGCATCTCGATCTTGCTCGAGCGCATGGGCGTGCCGGTGGCCCACAACTACCCCTACCTGTTGCCCGAGGGCAGCCCCGAGGTCCGCCACCAGGTCTGGTCCTTCTTCGACTGGCTGCAGCTGCGGTGGGAGGCCCACTTCCCCGAGACCGAGGGCGAGCCCTCCTGGGAGCGGGTCTGGCAGATGCTCAAGGACACCAACCTCCGCTCGTCCGAGGCCGGGGCGCTGCGCTCCTACATCCACTGGCTGCGGCGCGCGCCCGCGGGCGACGAGGCGCTCTTTGAAGAGTGCGAGCGCAACTACCGGGCGCTCCAGCGCTTCGTGGACGCCGATGAGCGGGCCCTGGTGCGCGAGTACCGGGTCAGCAACGAGCGGGCGATGTCTTTTGGCATCGAGGTGCGCAAAGACATGCTCTGGCGCTTTGAGGGGAACACGCCGGTCGAGCTCTGCCCCGAGGCCGGCCTGCGCATCGCCGACCAGATCGCCGAGGCGCTGGTCGTCTACCTGCTCGAGGACCGGCCCCACACCGACCGCCGGGCCGAGTGGGCGCGGCACGGCCGCTGGTATGGCCCGGGCGGCGCGCCGACCAAGTGAGCGCGTGAGAGCGACGCGCTGCGGTTCACATTGGCCGGACGGGCCGGGGCGGACCGCCGCTCAGGCCCCCGGCAAGACCACCGGCCGAAACAGCGCCGGCTGGTGGAAGTCGGGCGCGGCGCCGGGCAGCGCGACCCAGCTGAGGTAGCGCCGGCCGTCGCCGATCAGCGGCCGGCCCTTCTTCACGCCGTGGATGGCGCAGGCGTTGAGGCGGTGGGGCCCCGGCGGCAGCCAAGCCCGGGGGATCCAGCAGTCGGCGCTCCACAGGCCGCGCGTGATCACCGTGCGGCAGCGCATCTGCATCCCGCGCTCGACCACGTCGCGCACCCCGCGCAGCCGCAGCGCGAGGTGGTGGCCGTAGGGCCCGACCTCGACCTCGAGGTAGCTGCCGTCGGCGCCGGCGATGAACAGCTCGACCACCTCGTGCTCCCACAGGCCGTCGGTGGGGCCCACCGGGCCGGCCGGGGCGGGGTCGCCGTGGAAGCTCGCGTCGACGGTCAGGCGCAGCGCCTCGCCCTCGGCCCGCAGGCTCAGCAGCGCCCGCTCGCGGTCGGTGGCCGTGCGGCCGTTCCAGAGCTTTTCGATGGCGATGGGCCCCAACACGCCATCCTGGGGCAGCAGCGGGGACGGGTCAGCGGCGGTGGTCTGCGGTTCCACGGGCTCCTCGGGGCCTGGCGGGCGGGGCTCGGCCGGGCGCGGGGGGCAGGCTACCAGGGCGCGGCCAGACGAGGGGGCAGCGATGGCAGAGGCGGCGCACAGCAAGGGCCCGGTGGTGGTGCAGAAGTACGGCGGCAGCTCGGTGGCCGACGTCGAGCGCCTGCGCGCGGTGGCGCGCCGGGTGGTCGCCTCGGTGCAGGCCGGCGAGCGCGTGGTGGTCGTCGTCTCGGCGATGGGCAACACCACCAACGAGCTGCTGGCCCTCGCCCGCAGCGTGAGCCCGAGCCCGGGCCGGCGCGAGCTCGACCTGCTGGTCAGCGTCGGCGAGCGGGTGAGCATGACCCTGTTGGCGATGGCCATCCAAGACCTCGGCGTCGACGCGGTCTCGTTCACCGGCAGCCAGTCGGGCATCATCACCGACGAGCGGCACGTGGCGGCGCGGGTGCTCGAGGTGCGGCCCCACCGGGTGGCCGCCGCCCTCGACGAGGGCAAGGTGGTCATCGTCGCCGGTTTTCAGGGGGTGAGCCGCAGCGGCGAGGTCACGACGCTCGGCCGCGGCGGCTCGGACACGACCGCCGTGGTGCTGGCGGCGGCGCTCGGCGCTGAGCGCTGCGAGATCTGCAGCGACGTGGACGGCGTCTGGTCCGCCGATCCGCGGGTGGTGCCCGCGGCGCACAAGCTCGACGAGCTCCCGCTTGACGCGGCGGTGGCCCTCGCCCAGCACGGCGCCCAGGTGCTGCTGGCCGAGGCCGTCGAGCGCGCGCGCGAGTGGGGCGTGCGGCTGCACGCGGCCGCCACCCACCTGCCGCCGGGCAGCGGCACCCGCCTGCCGCCGGGGCCCGCCCCCGCCGCGGCGCTGGGCGTGACCGCCGACGTGGGGCTGGTCGCGCTGGCCTTGCCCGACGGTCCCTGGCGGGCGGCGCTCGACGGGCTGCCCGGCGGGGCGCTGCGCCAGCTGCTGCTGCACCCCGGCGCGCGCGAGGCCCTGCTCGACACCCGCAACCTCAGCGCGCCGCCGGCCGGCGCCCGTCCGGTGGCCACCGTGACCGTGGTCGGGCGGATGATCGTCGCCGAGAGCACCCTGCAGCAGGTCGCTCTGGACGCCCTCGACGCGGCCGGGGTGCAGGTCGAGGCGGTCTACGCCGCCGGTGAGCGGTGGACCGCGGTGGTGGCCCGCGAGGCCGCGCCCGCCGCGCAGCGTGCGCTGCACGCCGCCTTGGTCGAGGTGGCCCCCGGCGCGGGGGCCGGCTGACCGACGGGCCCGCGCCCGCAGGCGGGGGCTGCAGTCGCCCGCCGCTGCGCCCGACACCCGGGGAGCCCAGCGCGGCGGCCCCCGCGCCCGCCGTGCACAGCCCGCCCCGCTCGGGCCATGTCTGGGCGACACGCCCGCTTGCGGGGGCCCCGCAAAACCCGTAGAGTCCACCGCGCCCCCGCCCTGGAGCTCGCCATGATGCTGCGGCAATTTCTCAACCCGCCCAACTGGTTCACGGCCGCCAGCATGTTCTGCGGCCTCTACAGCATCGTCCTCGCGACGGGCGTGGGCGGCGAGCAGAATTTCTACCGCGCCGGGCTGATGATCCTGTTCGCGGGCGTCTTCGACACCATCGACGGCAGCGTGGCCCGGCTCACCAAGACCGGCTCAGAGTTCGGCATCCAGCTCGACTCGCTGGTCGACGTTGTCAGCTTCGGCATCGCGCCGGCCATGCTGCTCTATGCCTGGGGCACGCACTCGCTGGGCGTGCTCGGCCTCGCCGGCGCCTTCTTCTTCGCGCTGTGCGGCGTCTTTCGGCTGGCGCGCTTCAACTGCAAGGCCGACGGCACCAAGCACGCCTTCACCGAGGGCCTGACCATCACGATGGGCGGCGCGATGGTGGCGGCGGCGGTCATGGCCCACGCCCGCGCCCTGCCCGACACCGAGCTCAACCCCTTCGGCGTGCTGGCCATCGCCTTCTGCTTGGCCCTGCTCATGGTCAGCAGCGTGCCCTACCGGGGCTGGAAGACCCTGCGCCTGCGCCGCCGCGACATCCTCGGCATCGCGCTGGTGCTGGGCTTCACCCTGCTGATGGCGGTGCGCTTCGACATCTCGCTCGCCTTCTTCTCGGCGCTGGCGGTCTACTCGGCCTCGGGCCCGGTCGAGGCCCTGCTCACCCGCCGGTGGAGCGTCGGCGACGAGCACCTGCAGCCCGCGGCCGCCCGCGGCGGCGGTCCGCTCCCGAGCGGCGCGCTCTCGGGTGATCAAGACCAAGATCACGACGAGCTCGACGAAGAAGACGAGGGCCCCTGAGCGGTCCCTGCGGCGCGGCGGGGCGCGGGCGGGCGCGCCCGGGCGCCGCGCCCGTTCCGTGGGGGCACCGATGAGGGCGGGGCCGGTGGCTTAGGGGGGCCGCCCCCCGGAGCCCCCATGTCCAGCGCGCCCGCCCTGATGCCCGCCGAGCGGCGCGTGCTGCTGCTGCTCGCCGCGGTGCAGTTCGTCAACATCGTTGATTTTATGATGGTGATGCCGCTTGGCCCCGACTTCGCGCGCGAGCTCGGCATCGCGCCCGACAAGCTCGGCGTGATCGGCGGCAGCTACACCGCGGCGGCGGCGGTGGCCGGGGTGCTCGGCAGCACCTTCCTCGACCGCTTCGACCGCCGCAACGCCCTGCTGCTCGCCAACCTCGGGCTGGCGCTGGGCACGGCGGCGGCGGCCTTGGCCGAGGGCCTCGGCGGGCTGCTCGCCGCGCGCGTGCTCGCCGGGCTCTTTGGCGGGCCGGCCACCGCCCTGACCTACGCGGTGGTCACCGACCTCATCCCGCCCGAGCGGCGCGGACGGGCGATGGGCGTGGTGATGGGCGCCTTCTCGATCGCCTCGGTGCTCGGCGTGCCCGCGGGGCTCGAGCTGGCCCGCATGGGCGGCTGGCGCATGCCCTTCCTCGTGGTCGCGGGGGCCGGCCTCGCCGTCGGGCTGCTCAGCCGGGCGCTGCTGCCCCCGATGCGCGGCCACCTCGACCGGGGCGCGCCGGCGGGGCCCCTGGCCGAGCTGCTCGGCCGACCGCTGGTGCTCGGGGCGCTGGCGCTCAACTTCTCCGGCTTGTTGGCGCGCTTCTCGCTCATCCCCTTCATCTCTGCCTTCGTGGTGCTCAACCTCGGCCTCCCCCGTGAAGACCTCGGCGGGCTCTACATGCTCGGCGGGCTCGCCTCGCTCCTCACCCTGCGCGTGGTCGGCCCGATGGTCGACCGGGTGGGGATGATGCGGGTCTACTGGGCGGCGACGGTGGCCCTGACCATCACGACCGGGCTCGCCTTCCTCATCGAGCCGCCGATCCTCCCGCCGACGCTGCTCTTCCCCCTGTTCATGGCGAGCACCTCGGGCGCGAACGTGGCGCTGCAGACGCTGTTCGCGGCGGTGCCCCGGCCGCCAGAGCGCGCGCGCTACCAGTCGGCCCAGTCGGCGGTCCAGCACCTCGGGGCGGCGGCTGGGGCCTCGCTGGGCACCCTGCTGCTCGACGGCGTCGACCCCACCCGCCTCGAGGGAGTGCCCCGCATCGCGCTGTTCTCGATGGCCATCACCCTGCTGCTGCCGCTCGGCGCCGCCTGGGTGCAGGGGCGGCTGCGGGCGGCCCCGGCCCCGGCGGCCCCCCTCGGATAGGCGCGGCGGCGCGGCCCTCCGCGCTCCTCTCAGCTTGTCGTGCTTCGGTGCCCCCATGAGCCTGCTCCGGGATCAGCTCGCCGCCGCCCTCAGCGGCAGCGGCCTCTCCGCCCAGCCGCCCGCGCCCGCCGCGGCCGCGGCCCCGGTCGACCCCCACGACCACCTGCTGTCGGACGAGGGGCACCAGGGCAGCGCCTGGCTCGCGCTGCTCGCCGAGACCCTGCGCAAGACGCCCGGCGGCCCGCCGCTCAAGCCCAAGCCCGCGCTGGGCCAGGCGCGCCAGGTGCACGACCAGCTCGGCAAGCTGCTCAAGACCGCCGGCCGCGGGCGCGAGCTGCGCGCGCTGGCCGAGGCCCGCAAGAAGTTCGAGTCCGACCGCGAGGACGCCGCCTGGCGGCGCATCAAGGCGCGGCTCGAGGCCGCGGGCGTGTCCGAGAAGGCCTACCGCTCGCTCAAGCAAGAAGAGGGCCGCGACCCGGTGGCGACGGTGCGGGCCCTCGGCAAGATCCCCGACGACGAGCTGCGCGGCATGGGCGCCGAGCGCCTGCGCGAGCGCCTCGGCTGAGCGCGCCTGGCCGCCCGCGGGCCGCGCTCAGGCCGACCGGCGCCGGCCGCGCGCGGCCCAGCCCAGCAGCAGCGGCAGGCCGGCGATCAGGGCGACCGGCGCCGCGGCGCAGCCGGTGCCCTTGCCGTAGCGGCCGCCCAGGCCGCCCTCTCCGGCGCCGGTGTCGCTCGACCCGGTCGGATCGGCCCCGTCGCAGCCGCCGTCGGCGCCCGCGCCTCCGCCGCCGCCGTCCGCGCCTCCTCCGCCGCCTTCGCCTCCTCCTCCTCCTGCCGCGCCGGTGTCGCTCGACTCGCCCGGATCGCCGGCCTCGCCCTCCTCCAGCCGGCTCACCCGGTCGATGGTGGCCCAGAAGTCGGGGTCGGCGCCCTCGTAGTCCAGCGCCCAGAAGCCAAAGCCGCCGAGGCCCTGCTCGACCGCCCAGGCCGCCTTGAGGCCGACGCTCTCGGTGTCGTCGTACCAGAGCTGGCTGCGGCTGCTCGGCAGGGCGTAGGGCGTGAGCGTGTGGGCGTCCCAGCACCGGCCGGCAGCATCGGCCTCGGGGACGGCGTTCTCCATCGTGACGGTCGAGGCGACCCCGGTGGACTCGCCCGGCACCGCGGTCGAGGTCGTCGGCCAGCGGTGCCCGTACAGGGGCAGGCCGAGCACGATCTGCTCGTCGGGCACACCTTTCTCGCGGTAGTCTTCCACCGACCAGGCCAGCGACCATGTCGGCCAGCCAGCGCCCCCCTCGAGCGGGGCGTTGGGCCCCGGGTCGCCGCCGCTCCAGTGGTAGCCGTAGCCCATGATGAAGAGCTGGTCGGCGTGGGTGGCGATGGCCGCGTAGTCGTAGGCGTCCGACCAGTCGACCGAGGGCAGGGCGACCGAGATCTCGGGCACGCGGGCGTCGAGGGCGGCGAGGAAGGTCACGAAGTCACCGCGCAGGCTGGCCGGCATGCCCTCGCAGTCGACCGAGACGCCGTGTGCGCCGGCGCTCTCGACCAGATCACCGAGCTGGTCGACCAGGGTGGCCCGGCGGCTCGCGCTCGGCAGCACCGCGCGCATCACGTCGGCGTCGAAGCAGGTGAGCGTGAGGTGCACGCGCACGCCGTGGGGGGCGGCCAGCTCGACCGCCCGGGGGGCGACCGTGGTCCAGCGGGCGGTGTCGGCCAGGGTGCCGTCGGCGCGCAGGTCGACGTTGAAGATGGCGAGGTGGGTGAGGCTGGCGTAGGGCACGGTCTCGACGCTGCCGGCCCAATACGCGAGGTAGCCGTAGACCACGACCTCGGGGCGGCCCTCGGTGGGCGGGGCGGGCAGGCGCACGCGGGGGCCCGGTCGGGCGCCCTCGGGCGGGCGCAGGGCGTGGGCGGCGTGGATGCCTGGGCCGGCCGCCCCGGTGGGGGGCGCGGCGTGGGCCGGAAGGGCGGCGGCGAGGGCGAAGGCGAGGGCGCGCATGGGGCTCCGGGCGGGGCGGGCGCGCGGCGGCGCCTCCCCGCGCTGGTCTAGCCCGCGCGGGCGCGCCCCACGTCCCGCGGCCCGGCCTGCCCGGGATAGTCCGGGCGGGCCACAGGTCTGGGGCCCCTCCGCTCCCGATCGCCCGTCGCCCCCTCCGCACCGCGCCAGAGGACCTCATGACCTACCAGCCGACCCGCAGCCTCGCTGGCCGCACCCTGTTCATCACCGGCGCCAGCCGGGGCATCGGCCTGTCCATCGCGCTGCGGGCGGCCCGCGACGGGGCGAACGTGGTCATCGCGGCCAAGACCACCGATCCGCACCCGACGCTGCCCGGCACGATCTACACCGCGGCCCAAGAGGTCGAGGCGGCCGGCGGCAAGGCCCTGCCGGTGATCTGCGACGTGCGCGACGAGGCCAGCGTGCAGACGGCGGTCAACGAGGCGGTGGCGGCCTTCGGCGGCATCGACATCCTCGTGAACAACGCCAGCGCCATCTTCCTGCGCGGCACGCTCGACACGCCGATGAAGCGCTTTGACCTGATGCACCAGGTCAACGCCCGCGGCACCTACCTGTGCAGCCAGGTGGCGCTGCCGCACCTGCTGCGCTCGCCGAACCCCCACATCCTCAACCTGAGCCCGCCCCTGAACATGGAGACCCGCTGGTTCGAGAACCACGTGGCCTACACCATGGCCAAGTTCGGCATGAGCATGTGCGTGCTCGGCATGGCCGGCGAGTTCCGCGGCCGGGTCGGCGTGAACGCCCTCTGGCCGCGCACCCTCATCGCCACCTCGGCGGTGCGCAACCTGCTCGGCGGCGACGAGATGTGCGCGCTCGGCCGCACCCCCGACATCATGGGCGACGCCGCGCACGCGATCTTGACCCGCCCGGCGGCCGACTGCTCGGGCCACTTCTTCATCGACGACGAGGTGCTGGCCGCCGAGGGCGTGGTCGACTTCGAGCCCTACGCGGTCACCCAAGGCGCCGAGCTGGTGCCCGACTTCTTCATCTGACGCTTCGCCCGGGGCCGCGGTGACCCCCGCGGCCTCAGGGTCAGCCTCGGGCCGGTCGTTCAGCGCGAGGGTGCCCCCTGGCGGGCCGTCCTCGCGTCGGGGGTGCGCCGGCGGCGGGCCCGGGACTTCCCTGATGTCGACTTGCGCGGGGGGCGGGCCGGCGGCTATCCTCCAGGTTCGCGGAGTGATCCGCCCAGGGGGGGGGAGATGGGGCCAACGCCCACCAACGGCGATGCGGAGCCTGGTGGTTCGCCTGAGGGCCGCCCCTCACCGGCCCTGCGCACCCTGCTCGATGGGCTGGCCGCCGCCCAGCCGGCGGTGGCCGACGCGCTGCGGCGCCTCGGGGCCGCCGGGGGCGATGACCCCGGGATCTGCGCGGCGCTCCGCTACTTGGCGGGGCGCTGGCGGGCGGCGGACGCCGTGGCGCTGTTCGAGGCCGAGCTCGACGCCCTGCCCGCTGGGGCGCCGGCGGGCCACCGGCGGGCGCTG
>JBJONS010000585.1:0-2743 GCA_046051725.1 Pseudomonadota bacterium
ACCGGGCAGCGCCCATCCGGCGGGCGCGTTGCTGCGACGGATGAGCACGACGTGATCCACGCCGTCTCGCTCGATCCGGATCACCGCGTCCACCGTCGGCGTCGGGTTCTTGAAGGTCGTGCCGGACATCATCCCTCCGCGCAGCCGCCAGCGGCGGTCAGGCGGACGGTTATGCCGCCACGGGCGCGTGCGCCGGGCTGTGGTCGGCGTGTCGCCCCGCGGCCACGGTGATCGCGCCCACCGGAGCGGGCGGATGAGCGGTCATCGAGTGGTTTTTGGCGCAGGGCTCGGCGCGCTGCGGGCGGCGGTCGCGCTCGCCCGGCGCGGCGACGCGGTGATCTGGCTCGACCCCTCGGGTGGGCCCGGCGTGCAGCCCGAGCTCAGCCTCGAGCGGGGGCCTTGGCGCGCGCCGGTCGGCGACCTCTCCGCTTTTGAGGACCTGATCGGCCCGCTGCGCCCCGCGGCGCGGCGCAACCGCAAGGTCTCGTGGGGCGGCCGCGCGGTCCGCCTCCCGTTGTCGACCGCCGACCGGCTCCGCTTCGTGGGGATCCGCCACGCCCGGGCCCCCGTGGATCGGCTCCTCCGCGCCCGGGTCCGCAACGTCCTCTCCGAGGCGCTGGGCGGCGGTCTGGAAGAGCGCACCTACGAGGACTGGGTGGTGCGCCGGGTCGGTCGTCCGCTCTTTGCGCGCCGCTACGCCGCCTACGCGCTCCGCCGGTGGGGCCGGGCGCCCGACGCGCTCAGCGCCAGCACCGCGCGGTGGCACCACTTTGTGCCGCATGACGACCGGCTCGTCGAAGCGGCCGATCCCATGACGGCCGCCGAAGCGCTGCGCGCGGCGCTGACCTCTGCCGGCGGCGCCCGGCGCGCGGGCGCCCGCATCCAGCGGCTCCACGTGGAGCAGGGCCGGGTGACCGCGGTCGAGCTGGTCGGCGGGGAGCGGATCCTCTGCGCGGGCGAACCCTGGCTGGCGCTCGATCCGGCCGGGGTCGCCGCACTGCTCGATCCGGCGGACCTGTCCCCTGATCTGCGCGTGATCGCCCTCCGCTGCGTCAACCTCGACCGCGTGGTCGTCGAGGTGCCCGACGCCGAGGCCCGCGAGGACGAAGAGCTGCACCTGCTCGACGAGGCGCCATTTTGGGCGGTCCTGCGGGGTGGCGGTCGGGCCCAGCTCATCAGCACCGTCGACCCGGCGGCGCCGTGGGACGCGGCCGAGCACCTCCGCCGCTGCGCCGACGCCTGCCACCTGATGGGCCTCGCCCTGCGGATCGACGGGAGCGCCGAGCTGCGCCGGATCCCGGGCGCCCAGCCCAGCTGGAGCCCGCAGACCCACGCCTACCTGCGCGACGTGCTGCTCGCCTGGGAGCGCCTGGGGATCGTCGTCTTCGGGCGGCAGGGGGCGATGGCCGACCTCGACCCGCTCGAAGAGCTGGGGCACACGCTGGCCCTGCTCGCGCCGGGCGCGGACGGGGGCGGGCCCGACCAGCGCGAGGCCCAGCGGGTGCACGCCGAGCCATCCGCGCGCGAGGACGACGTGCTCGCGCCCATCGCTCCCTTCATCACCCGCTGAGGCAGCCCGGCTCAGTCGCCCTTGAGGTTGTTGCACCACTCGATGTCGAAGTCGCCCTCGATGGAGCCATCCTCGAAGCTGACCGCGACGCTGCCCGCGGCGTTGCCCTCGTCCTCGACCGCGTCGACCTTGAGCGAGCCCTCTTGGGCGATGTAGACGTCCATCTCGCCGTCGTTGACCGAGATGAAGCGCACGTCGACCGGCGCGACCTGGCCGACGGCGTAGTCGCCCTTGACCACGTCGGTGTCGAGGAAGGTGATGAGCACCGCGTTGAGGTCGCCCTCGACCGGCGCCTCGTCGCCAGACGCAAACGTCGGACCCGGCTCGGCCCAGGCGACGTCTTTGCACTCGCCTTCGACGTCGGTGAGCACGATGTAGGGGCCGCCCCACCAGAAGTTCGAGGAGGTGAAGCGGGTGCCGGCCACGGCGCCCTCGACGGTGGCGCTGGCCTTGCTGCCGCAGCCGGGACCCGCGAGCAAGAGGGCGGAGGTGGCGAGGGCGAGGCGGGTGGTGCGTGCGGCGCGGGTCATCTTCGCGGCTCCAGGGAGGGGGGACGCGCACCGTCGGAGGAGCGCCGGCGCGGCTCGGCTGCAGGTTATCGCCCGGGCAGGGCGGCGGCCGCTCCGGGGAGCACCGCCAGGGAGGCCACGCCGTGCGCGCAGAGGACCTGCAGGATCAGCTCGACGCGGCGCTGGGGGCGCCTGCCCCCGCGGGGCTGCCCCCGGCCGAGCGCGACGCGTGGGATCACCTCGCTGATGGTGATCTCGGTGAGGGTCGCCTGCGGGTCGAGCGGCTCGGCGGCCACGTCCAGCTGCGCTTCGACAACCCGGCCGCCCGCGGCGCGCTGAGCGTGCGGATGATGCTCCAGCTGAGCAGGGCCTCGCTGACGGCGCTCCCGGCGGGCGTCGGCCGCGTCCTCCGCGGGGGCGCGCCCGGCAGCTTCTGCGCGGGAGGCGATCTGCGGGCGGTGCGTGCGCGGCTCGGCGCGCCGTCGGGCGGAGCGGCGATGCACGCGCTGATGGTCGGGGCGCTGCGGCGGCTGCAGGCGGACGACGCGCCGCTCGTGGCCTTGGTCGAAGGCCCCGCGCTCGGCGGCGGGGCGGAGCTCTGCACCTGGGCCGACGAGGTGCTGATGGTGCGGGGGGCGCCGATCGGCTTCCCCCAGCTGCGGCT
>JBJONS010000586.1:0-3653 GCA_046051725.1 Pseudomonadota bacterium
GCGGCGGGGCCGCGGGCCTCCGCTCCCGGCGCTCCCGCCGCCGCCCGCGGCCGCGGGGGGCCCGCTGGTGTAGGCTCGGCCCATGGCCCGGCCCCTGCTCCTCTCGCTGTTGCCCTGCGCCGCCTGCGCCGCGCCGCCCGCGGGCGACGCCCCGCTGGTGCTGCTGCTGAGCCTCGACACCACCCGGGCCGACGCGCTGGCCTGCACCGCCGCGCCCGACGCGGTCGCGGTCGCGCCCCGGCTCGCCGCGCTGGCGGCCGAGGGCACCTGCTTCACCCGGGCGTGGAGCAGCAGCAGCACGACGCTCAGCGCCCACGCCACCGTGATGACCGGGCTCGACGCGCACGGCCACGGGGTGGTCCGCAACGGGGCGCCGGTCGATCCGGCCGCCCCCCGCCTCGCCGCGCGCTTCGCCGGCGCGGGCTGGCACACCGCGGCGGCGGTCGGCAGCTACGCGCTCGAGCGCGAGATGGGCCTCGACCAGGGTTTTGCTGCCTACGAAGACCACGGCGGCTGGCGCGGGCTCTTCGGGCTCTACGAGGTCAGCGCCGACACGGTCACCGACAGCGCGCTGGCCCTGCTCGACGACCGCCCAGCCGGGCCGCCGACCCTGCTGTTCGCGCACTACTACGACGTGCACATGCCCTGGGACAGCGCCCCGGACCGCATCCGCGGCCGCTTCGTCGACCCCGCCGACCCCTGGCGCGGCGACCGGGCGGGCATCGGCCAGATCACCGCCGACGCCAAGGCCGGGCGCCTCGACCCCGCCCACCAGGCGCGGGCCCGCGGGCACTACCTCGCCGAGCTGGCCTGGGTCGACGAGCAGGTCGGGCGGCTGCTCGACGGCCTCGCGGCGCGCGGCCTCGATGATGACCTGCTGGTCGTTGTCTTCGCCGACCACGGCGAGACCTTCGACGAAGAGCCCGCCCGGCCCTACAGCCACGGCCCCGACGTCGACGTGCCGATCATCCACGTGCCCCTGATCATCGCTGGGCGGGGCCGCTTGGCCCTGCCGGCCGGCGCGCCGGCGGTCGACCCCGAGCAGGCCCGGCTGCAGGACCTCGGCACCACCGTGCTGCAGCTCGCCGGCCTCGGCGGCGCGCTGGGCGGCGGCGTCGATCTGAGCGCGCCGTGGCGGGGCGCGCCGCTCACCCGCCCGCCCAGCTTCGCCGAGGCCACCAAGCCCATCGAGCACACCCGCGCCGACGCTTGGCCGAACCTGCCGCTCGAGCGGGCGGTGGTCAGCGGGGGGCACCTGCTCACCCGCGCGCCCTACCTCGGGACCGCCGACGCCCTGTTCTCGGCGGCCCCGGGCCAGGCCCCGGTCGACGATCCGGCCCGCGCCGCCGCGCTGGGCGCGCTGCTCAGCGCCTGGGACGCCGCGGCGCCGGGCCACCGGCCGGTCGAGCTCGACGCCGGCACCCAGTCGGCGCTCGAGGCGCTGGGCTACCTCGAGCCCGCCGCCCCATGAGCGCGCGTCCGCCGCCGCCCCGCGCCCTGCTGCTGCGGCTGGCCGAGGCCGCCCGCCGGTCGGGCCGCGCCGCCGAGCTCGAGCTCGCGCTCGCGGGCGCGGCGGCCCCGGCGCCCGCCGACGACGAGCTGGTCGGCGCGCTGGTGACCGCCGCTGAGGCCGCCCGCGCCCCGGCCCTGCTGCGGCGCTTGGTCGCGCTCTGGCCCGCGGACGGCCGCCCGCAGGGCGCGCTGGCCGAGCTGCTCGACCTGGGCGGGGACGCCGCCGCCGCGCTGCCCCTGGCCGAGGCCGCGCTGCGCCTGCGCCCGAGCCAAGCCCACCGCCTGCTGCGGGCCCGGCTGGCCTGGCGCCTGGGTGATCGGGCGACCGCCGCGGCGCTCTGGCAGGCCGCGCTGGCCGCCGATCCGCGCTGTCTGCCGGCGCTGCGCAACCTCGCCGCCCTGCACGCGAGCCAGCAGGAGCACGACGAGGCGGTGCGGCTGCGCACCGCGGCCCTCGCCCTGGCCCCCGACCGGCCCGAGCTGCGCTTTGAGCTCGCCCACACCCTCGACCGCGCCGGCGATCCGGCGGCGGCCGCCGCTGTCCTCGACGGGCTGCCCCTGCCGGGCCCCGACGCGCCCGGCCGCTGGCGCTGGACCTGGCTGCGCCTGCACCTCATCGAGCCGGTGCTCGACGACACCGCCGCCGTCGAGGCCGCGGTCGACGGCTGGTGGGCCCGGCTCGAGGCGCTGCGCGCGGCCTCGGCCGCCGTCCCCCCCGCCGCGCTGTTCGCCTGCGTCGAGCCGGCCTTCCCCCTGCACTACCTGGTCGACGACCCGCTGCCCGCCCAACGGGCCCTCGCCGCGGTCGTCGCGCCGGCCGCGGCGGCCGCCCGGCCCTGGGTCGCCCCGCCGCCGCGCGCCGCCCGCGGCCTCAAGGTGGGCTTCGCCAGCGCTTTCTTCCGCGCGCACACCGTCGGGCGCCTGTTCTCGGGCTGGGCCGCGGGGCTCGCCCAGCGCGGGGTCGAGGTCCAGGTGCTGCACACCGGGCCCCGGCAGGACGCCGAGACCGCCGCCCTGGCCGGCGCGGTCCACCGCCTCGCGCACCTGCCGGCCGGCGCGCCGGCCCAGATCGACGCGCTGCGGGCCATGCAGCTCGACGCGCTGATCTTCCCCGAGCTCGGCATGGACCACGACACGCTCTGGGCCGCCGCCGCCCGCTGCGCGCCGCTGCAGGCCATGGGCTGGGGGCACCCGATCAGCAGCGGCCTGCCGGCGGTCGACTGGTTCTTGAGTAGCGCGGCGATGGAGCCGCCCGACGGCGCGGCGCACTACAGCGAGCGCCTCGTCGCGCTGCCGGGGCTCTCGGTCCAGGTCCGCCCAGCGCCCCCGCCGCCGGCCCTGCCCCGGGCCGCCCTCGGCCTGCCGGCCGACGGCCCCCTGCTGCTGTGCCTGCAGTCGCTGTTCAAGCTGCTGCCGGCCTTCGACGCCGCCTTCGCCGAGCTGGCCGCGCGCCTGCCCGCGGCCTCGCTCGTGTTCGTCGCGCACCCGAGCCCGCGACAGACCGGCCGCTTCGCCCAGCGGCTCTCGGCCGCGCTGGCCGCCGCCGGCGCCGATCCGCGCCAGCTCGTCATCGTGCCCCAGCAGCCGCTGCCGCGTTTTCACGCCCTGATCGCCCTCGCTGACGTCGTGCTCGACGGGCCAGGCTGGAGCGGCGGCCACACCACGCTCGAGTGCGCCGCCCGGGGCCAGCCGGTGGTCAGCCGCTGGGGCGGCCGGATGCGCCAGCGCCACAGCGCGGCCATCCAAGCCGCGCTGGGCCTCCCCGGGCTGGCCACTGGGGCTGGGCCCGCCGCCGACCCGCTGCGCCCGTGGATCGAGGCCGCGATCGGGCTCGCCCGCGCGCCCGAGGCCCGCGCCGCGGCCCGGGCGGCGGTGGTCGACGCGGCCCCCGCCGTGCTCGACGATGCGCGTGGGGTTGACGCGCTGCACGCCGTCCTGCGCGAGGCGACCGGGCGCGGCTGAGGACCGGCCCGCCGCCGGGCTGGCGCCGGGCGGCGGGTGGCCGGTTTTCGACCACCCGCCGGCCGGGCGAGAGCAGGTCCGGCGGCCGCGGCCAGCGGTAGCCTGGGCGGGTCGGAGGCCCCGTGTCCCACCTGCTCTTGCGCTCCCGCGCGCTCCTCCTCGCCGCGGCGGTCTGCGCG
>JBJONS010000587.1:0-27257 GCA_046051725.1 Pseudomonadota bacterium
ACTACCTCGCCGGCGGCCTGCGGGCGTGGAGCGCCGGCGGGCGCAAGGTGGACGGCGCATGAGCCCCCGCCTGCGCCCCAGCACCCTCGCCCTGGGCCCGCTGGGCCTCGGCCTGCTGGCCTGCAGCGGCGGGCTCGTCGACTGCGGGCGGGCCGCCCACACAGTGATCCCGGCGGTGCGCGAGATCGACCCCGAGTACGCCACCGAGCCGGTCGACTGCAGCCAGGACTACCCGACCGAGGCCGCCCGGGGCTGCGCCATCCGCGAGATCAGCTGCGGTGACGTCGTTTTGGGCAACAACACCAACGGCATCGAGGCCTTCGACGAGGACTTCTACCAGCACAAGGCCTGCACGCCCCAGCGCCACAGCTACAGCAAGGGGCCCGAGGCCATCTACAGCCTCAACATCCCCGCGAACACCTGGGTCGATGTGGTGCTGGCCAGCGACTGCGTCGACCTGGACGTCTTCTCGGCGAACTGGGACAACCCCCGCAAGTGCCCCACGCCGAGCCACGTGAACGTGACCCAGTGCGAGGCCGACGTGACCGACCGCGGCGGGAAGATCACCATCACGACGGTCGACCGGCCCGAGGCGCACCTCGTGTGGGTGGACGGCAAAGAGGGCGCGACCGGCAACTTCCGGCTGACCGTCCGCTGCAGGACCTACCGGTGAGCACGAGGTTCCCCATGACCCGCCTGACCCCGCGCCTCCGGTGGGCCCCCCTCGCGCTCGCGCTGCCCGCCCTGCTCGCCTGCTCGGGCGTGGTCAACACCCTGCGGGGCGGTGAGCCCCCGGCCGCTGCGCCGCCGCCGGGCGCGGGGGCGACCCCCGGGGCGCCCGGGGCCGCAGGCGCGGCAGGCTCAGCCGGCGGGGCGACCGGCATCCAAGCCCCGCAGGTCACCGGCGGGAACATGGAGCCGGTGCGCCTCGACGGGCCCGGCGCGGGCACCGGCCCGGCCTGCGACACCGACCTCAAGGTGCCGCCGGCCGACTGCGCCATCGCCGTCATCGGCTGCGGCGCGGTGGTCCAGGCCAGCAACGCCGGCCAGGGCAAGCGGTTCGACGACCGCTTCACCACCGCGAAGTACTGCACGCCGCAGCGCCACCAGTACGGCGACAGCCCTGAGGCGATCTGGGCCCTCGACATCCCCGAGAACACCAAGGTCGACGTGGTCCTGCGCACCGACTGCGCCGACCTCGACCTCTTCTCGATCCGGTGGCCCGAGGCCAGCGCCTGCCCCACCGCCGGCAGCCAGACCGGTGAGTGCGAGGCCTCGACCAAGCGCGGCGACGACACCGTGCGGATCACCACGGTCGATCGCGAGGAGCGGCACCTCATCTGGGTCGACGGGAAGGACGGCGCCATGGGCAACTTCAAGCTCGAGGTCCGCTGCGGCGACTACCGGTGAGCAGGCGGAGGGCCGCGCTGCACGCGGCGCTGCAGCTGCTCTGCTCGGCGGCCGTGCTCGGCTGGCTGGCCCGCGACGCAGCGGAGCGCGGCCTGCGCCTCGACCTCGGCGCGCTCAGCCCTGCCCCGCTGCTGCTGGCGCTGGTGGTCAAGGCGCTCAGCCTCCTCGTGCACCAGCACCGCCTCCACCGGGCCCTGCCCGCCCCGCGGCCGCCCTGGGGCCTCGTCACCGCAGCGGGGCTGATCGGCGGCCTGCTCAACATGGTGCTGCCCGCCCGCGCCGGCGACGCGGGGCTCATCGCGGCCCTGGCCACGCGGCTCGGCGTGGGCTGGGCGGCGGCCACCGCCGCGGTCGCCCGGGTGACCCTGATGGAGATCTGGGTCTTCGGCCTCGCCTGCCTCGGGGCCCTGCGGGCGGCCTGGCGCCTGCCCGCCCTCGATCCGGCCCGGGTCGACGGGGTCGCCGCGGTCTTGGCCGCTGGCGTGGTGGGGCTGGGGCTCGCCGCCCTCGGCCTCCGCTGGCGGGCGCGGCGCCAGGCGCAGGCCCCGGTCGCCCGCCCCGGCCTCGGCGGCGGGCCGATCGGCGTGGACCTCGGCCTCACCGCGCTGGAGATCGGCGCGATGATCGCCGCGTTCACGCTGGCCCTGCGCGCGGCGGGCGCCCAGCCGCCCGACCCGCTGTCGACCACCACGCTGATCCTCGCGGTCTCGGCGACCGCCGCGGCGCTGCTGCCCCCGGCCTGGGGGGCTGGGCCCGCCGCCGCCTGCGCGCTGGTGCTGGGCGCGCAAGACGTCCCGCAGGACGTCATCTTGCGGTGCGCGGCCGCCTGGTGGATCGTGAGCCAGGGCCCGATGGCCGGCCTCGGGCTGCTCAGCCTCGGCCTGGCGCCGCAGCTCCTAGGCCCGCCGCCCGCGCCCGCGCCCTGAGCGCCGCGCGCCCCAGCGTCGCCGCGCCCGCCCCTTCTCCTGCGCGCCGCTTGGCCTCCTCCATCGAAAACGACGACGGCCGCGCCCCACCCGGGACGCGGCCGCCAGGACCACAGGCGCCCCGCGGGGGGCGCCAGGGCTCAGGA
Source organism: Pseudomonadota bacterium (assembly GCA_046051725.1). GTDB lineage: Bacteria > Myxococcota_A > UBA796 > UBA796 > UBA2385 > JAEUKK01. The sequence goes on from JBJONS010000587.1 coordinate 2,483, forward strand.
CCCGCTGCGGATCTTGTTGATCGCGCTGCCCGCCTTGAACCACTCGAACTGCTCGGGCGAGAAGGTGTTGCGGGTCTCGATCTGCTCGACGGTGCCGTCGGCGTGGCGCAGCACCAAGGTCGGCGAGCCGCCCGTCGCGATGCGCTCGACGCCGACGATGTCGACCACGTCGTCGCCGCGCACCTTGTCGTAGTCGGCCGGATCGGCGAAGGTCAGGGGGAGGAGGCCCTGCTTCTTGAGGTTGGTCTCGTGGATCCGGGCGAAGGACCGCACGATGACCGCGCGGCCGCCCTGGTGCCGGGGCTCCATCGCCGCGTGCTCGCGGCTGCTGCCCTCGCCGTAGTTCTCGTCGCCGAAGATGACCCAGCCCTGGCCCGCCGCCTTGTAGGCCTTGGCGATGTCGGGGTGCGAGGCGCCCTCACCGGTCAGCAGGTTGACACCCTGCCCAAAGGCGCCGGTCAGGGCGTTCTGGGCGCCGAGCATCAGGTTGCCCGAGATGTTGGTCAGGTGACCGCGGTACTTGAGCCAGGGGCCAGCCGCCGAGATGTGGTCGGTGGTGCACTTGCCGACGGCCTTGACCAGGATGCGCAGGCCGCTGATGTCGTTGCCATCCCAGCCCACGAAGGGCGAGAGGCGCTCGAGGCGGTCCGAGGAGGGGTCGATGGCGACCTCGACCGTGGTGCGCGCGTCGAGCGGCAGGGGGGCCTGGTAGCCCTCGGCGCCCGCGGCGAAGCCGGCGGCCGGGAGCTCGCTGCCCACCGGCAGGTCGAGCTTAAACGCCACGCCGTCGGCGCCGACGAGGCTGTCGGTGGCCGGGTTGAAGGCGAGGTCCCCGCTGATCGCGATGGCGGTCACGAGCTCAGGCGAGCCGATGAAGGCCAGGGTCTCGGGGTTGCTGTCTTGCCGGCCGCGGAAGTTGCGGTTGAAGGAGGTCACGATGCTGTTGACCTGGCCCTTCTTGATGCTGTCGCGGCGCCACTGGCCGATGCAGGGGCCGCAGGAGTTCGACAGCACCACGCCGCCGATGGCCTGCAGCGCGGCCATGTGGCCGTCGCGCTCGATGGTGTTCATGACCTGGTCGGACCCCGGCGAGATCATGAAGTCGACCTTGGCCTTCACCCCGCGGGCCGCGGCCTGCTTGGCGATGTGGGCGGCCCGGCTGATGTCCTCGTAGGACGAGTTGGTGCAGGAGCCGATGAGCGCGGCGCTCACCGCCCGGGGCCAGCCCTCGGCGGTGCACTCGGCGGCGAGGCTCTCGATGCCCCGGCCGCGGTCGGGGGTGTGCGGGCCGACCACGCGGGGCCCGAGCGTGGACAGGTCGATCTCGATGACCCGGTCGAAGTAGGCCGCGGGGTTGGCCTCGACCTCGGGGTCGGCCTGCAGCTCGCTGGCGTGCGCGCGGGCCAGCGCGGCGACGCCGGCGCGGCCGGTCGCCTCGAGGTACTCGGCGATCTTCTCGTCGAAGGGGAAGATCGAGGTGGTGGCACCGTGCTCGGCGCCCATGTTGCAGATGGTCGCCTTGCCGGTGGCCGAGATCGTGGCGCAGCCGGGGCCGAAGTACTCGACGATGCGGTTGGTGCCACCCTTGACCGTCAGCTCTTCACAGACCTTGAGGATGACGTCCTTGGCGCTGGTGAAGCCGCTGAGCTGGCCGGTGAGCTTCACGCCGATGAAGCCGGGGTTGAGCACCTCCCACGGCAGGCCGACCATCGCGTCGACCGCGTCGGCCCCGCCGACGCCCACCGCGATCATGCCCATGCCGCCCGCGTTCACGGTGTGGCTGTCGGTGCCGATCATCATGCCGCCGGGGAAGGCGTAGTTCTCGAGCACCACCTGGTGGATGATGCCGGCGCCGGGCTTCCAGAAGCCGAGGCCGTAGCGGGCGCTCACGCTCTGGAGGAAGGCGTAGACCTCGCTGTTCTCGGCGTTGGCGACGGCCAGATCGCTGTTGGCGCCCTGGTAGGCCGTGATCAGGTGGTCGCAGTGGACCGTCGACGGCAGGGCGACCTCGTCCTTGCCGGCGGTCATGAACTGCAGGAGCGCCATCTGGGCGGTCGCGTCCTGCATCGCCACGCGGTCGGGCCGCAGGTCGAGGAAGCTCTTGCGGCGCTCAAAGGGCGCGTCGGGGTTGATGAGGTGCGTGAACAGGATCTTCTCGCCCAGGGTCAGCCCGCGGCCCAGGCGGGCGCGGGCGTGGGCGTGGCGGGCCGCCTGGGTGGCGTAGAGGGCGGCGACCGCCTCCTCGCGCAGGGCGGCGGTGTCCTGGGGGCGCTCGGCCTGGGTCATGACTTCCTCCTGGGGGCCCGATGGCGGGCGGGGCGGGGCGGCGCGGACGCAGCGCCCGGGGCGAGAAGGGGAGGGTCTCGGCACCCTCCGGTGGGGGCGCCGGCTTAGCCCGGCGCGGGCCCGTCGGCAGGAGGCCGCGCCGGGCGCAGGGCCCAGCTCAACGCGGCCCCCACGCTGATCAGGGTGAGCAGGCCCGCGCTCAGCAGCGGTCGGTCGCCGCAGCGATCCGGGCCGCTGAGCCAGAGCGCAGGGTGGGCCGCCGCCGCGATCACCAGCGGGGCGACCGCCCGCGCGCCCCGCCGCCGGCCCACGCCCCACAGCGCGAGGGCCGCGACCAGCGCGAAGCTCCCCCAGAGGAGGACCTCGGCGCCCAGGCCGCCGAGCGGGGGGCAGGGCGCGGTCGCCGCGACCACCGCCGGGCCGCCGCTCACGCCGACCGCCAGCGGCGCAGCGCGCGCAGCCCCCAGGGGAGCAGCCCCCCGGCCAGCGCCTGATCCAGCGCGACGCCCGCCGCCCCACCCAGCGGCGCGCCGGCCCACAGGGCCCGGGGCAGCTCGAGCACCGCCCCCTGCCCGCCGCCCGCGCGGTCCGCCGCGCGCAGGCCGCGCGCCGCGCCGGCCAGCGCGAGCTCGGCGCGGGCCTCGGCGCGCCGGCCGGCCGGCTGGGGCAGGCACAGCGCCCAGGGGAGGCTCGGGCCCAAACCCGCCCGCGCTGTCTCGACGCTGCGCAGCGCCTCAATCGCCGCGCTCACCCCGGCGTCGGGCCCGGCCGGAGCGGGCAGCACAAAGAGCAGCCCATCGAGGCGCCCGAAGCGGTCGGCCAGCGCCGCGGCGGCCACCTCGAGCGCGCCGGGGTCTTCTCCGTAGGTCAGGGCGGGACCAGCGCCCGCCGCCGGGGGTTCCCCAGGCGGACCGACCACCGTCAGCCCCCGACCGGCCGCCCACGCGGCGATCCCGTCGAGCGCGCGGCTCGGCCCCCACGGCGCCGCCCAGACCGCGCCCCCGCCCGCCGCCCCGCTCATGCCCCGCCTCCCCTGCCCTCGTTAAGCGGCCCCGCGGCCGCGCCCTCCGCTAACCGCTGGCCGTCCGCCGCCCGCCTCCGCCCGCCCACCTTGAGGAGCCGCCCATGACCTCCCGCGCCCTGTTCGCCCTGCTCGCCCTCCCCCTGCTCGCGGCCTGCGATGACAGCGGCAACGCCTGCGACGACTACGTCCAGTACGTCTGCGACTGCGACGATCAGACCGCCTGCGACGACGCGACCAACACCTACGCCGACGCCGACAGCAAGCTGCAGGACGAGTGCCAGGACGCGCTCGAGGACGCCGAGGCGGCCGACGAAGAGGCGGGCGAAGACTGCGCGGCCTACGGCGACACCGGCTCCACCGAGGGCTGAGCCGCACCCGGCGCGCCGCCGGCGCTCAGGTCCCCGGCGGCATCGGGGCGTCGTCCTCGGGTCGGGGGCGCAGCGGCAGCTCGGGGCCGATGCCGGCCCCGCGGCGCGTGACGAAGATGACGCCAGCGAGGCCAATCATGAAGGCGGCGACGATCTGTGAGGTCGACACGGTGACCGGGCCGAGCGCATAGAGGCCCCGCACCGTGTCGCCCCGGAAGGTCTCGTTGAAGGTCCGCGCCAGCGCGTAGCCGACCAACATCAGGGCGAGCACCTGGCCATCCCAGCGCCGGTGCCGCGCCCAGACCGCCGAGAGCGCGGCGAAGAGCCCGAGCCCGGTCGTGATCTCAAAGAGCTGGGTCGGGTAGACCGGCCGGTCGACGATGCGCCCCACGCCCAGGCCGTTGAACTCCAACGCGACCCACGGGAAGCCCGCGACCGCGAGCACCTCGCCGCCATCGAAGCGCAGCAGCGTGGACTCGACCGCCGCCGGGCAGGCGGCGCCGTGGCAGCAGCCCGCGAAGAAGCAGCCCACGCGGCCGATCGCGAGGCCGAGCATGATGGTCGGCGCGCCCAGGTCGGCCAGCTTCCACACCGGGATGCCCCGGAGCCGCGCGAACAGGGCGCCCGCGCCCACCCCGCCGATGACCCCGCCGTAGAACGCAAAACCGCCCCGGGAGGGGTTGAACAGGATGAGCGGGTCCGCCCACAGATCCGCCGGCTGGGCGAAGACGAAGTGCAGCACGCGGCTGCCGGCGAGGCCCGCCGCCACCAAGAGCATGTACATGGGCACGAGGCGGTCGGGGTCGATGCCGACCCGCGGCGCCCGCAGGTGGACCACCAAAAAGGCCCCGAGGAAGGCCAGGGTCACCATCAGGCCCCAGCTGTGCAGGGCGAGCCCGTTGAGCTCATAGAGGGTCGGGTGCATGCCCTCGCCTAACGGGGGGCCCCAGGCGCCGCCGTCCGCGCCGGTCCCCGGCCCCGGCGAGCCGCTCGCGATAGGCGCCCGACCGACCCGCCCTGCTCGCCCAGCGCCGCTCCCGGAGGACCTCGTGAACGACGCGCTCATCGTCAGTCTGCTCAGCGCCGTGCCCAAAGGCCCCACCACCCGCCTGATGGGGGCCGGCACCCGGCTCGCGCTGCCTGGCTGGGCGCACCGGGCGCTGCTGCGCTGGTACGTGGGCCACTACGGCGTCAACCTCGACGAGTGCGTCGGCGGAGTCGACGACTACCGCACGCTGTCGGACTTCTTCGTGCGCGGGCTCAAGGACGGCGCGCGCCCGGTCGACCCCGACCCCGACGTGCTGGTCAGCCCGGTCGACGCGCGGGTCCACACCTTTGGGACCATCGAGGGCGGCCGCTTCGTCCAGGCCGAGGGCCAGCGCTGCCCTGTCGACATGCTGCTCGGGGTCGGCGACCTCCGCGTGCCGGGCGCGAGCCCCGCCGACGCGGCCCGCTTCGAGGGCGGGGGCTGGGCCATCCTCTACCTGTCTCCCAAGGACTACCACCGGGTCCACACCCCGGCCGAGGGCACGGTGGCCCGGTACCGCTACCTGCCGGGGCAGTTCTGGCCGGTCTTCCCCGCCGCGACCAAGAAGGTGCCCGACCTCTTCGCCCGCAACGAGCGCCTGGTCTTCTTCCTCGACACGCCGTTTGGCCACATCGCCCAGGTGATGGTCGGCGCTTTTGGCGTCTCGCGCATGACCACCGTCGTCGGGCCGCTGGTCACCAACACCGGCGGCGGCGGCGAGGACGTGCGCCTCTCGCCTGCCCTGCCGATCGGCCGGGCCGCCGAGCTCGGCCGGTTCAACATGGGCAGCACGGTGATCCTGCTGACCGAGCCCGGCCGGCTGCGCTGGACGCTCACCGCCGGGGCCCCGGTCAAGCTCGGCCAGCCGATCGCCCGCCGTGCCTGAGCCAGGCGCGCGGGCTCACTGGCTCCGCAGCGCCTGCTCGAGGATCACGAACTCGACCCGGCGGTTCTGCTCGCGGGCCTCTGGGGTCGTGCCGGGCACCAGCGGCCGGCTCGGGCCGTAGCCGGCGGCGACGAGCCGGTCAGCGGCGACGCCCTTGCTCTCGAGGTAGGCCCGCACGCTCTCGGCGCGGGCGGCGCTGAGCTTGGTGTTCACCTTGGCGCTGCCCTGGTCGTCGGTGTGCCCGTCGACGCTGACCCGCAGCAGCTGGGGGTTCTCGACCAGGACCCGGGCCACCTCGTCGAGCAGCGGGAAGCTCTGCGCCTTGATGGTCGCCTTGCCCACGTCGAAGAAGACCTTGTCCAAGATCTCAATGCGGTCGGCGACGACCCGGGCGCGGGCGGGCTGCAGCTGCAGAACGAGCTCGACCAGATCGCCGGCCTGGACGCTCACCACCCCTGAGGTGGGCTGGTAGCCCTCGATCTGGACGATCACCTCGGCACGGCCGGGGTCGGCCTCAAAGCGGGCCACGCCGCCCGAGATCCGCCCGCCGCCGCCGGCCCCGAGGCGGGCCGAGCCGTTGAGCGGCAGGTCGTCGACGCCCTGCACCACCACCCGGATCTCGCCAAACAGCGGCTCGAGCTTGATGATGTGCTCATGGGTGGGCGCGGCCGGCACCACGAGCGCGCTGACGTGGGGCGCGAAGCGGGGGACCTGGACCGACAGGGGGTAGCTGCCCGGGTGCAGCTCGACCGTGGTGTCGCCGGTGCCGAGCTTGGGACCTAGCGGGGTCTCGATCCCGAGGTCGGCGCCGAAGATGACGTCACCGAAGTGATCTTGAACGAGCACGTGCACCTTGGTGCTCGGATCGGGGCAGCCGTCCTCGTCCTTGTGGCGGTCTTTGTCCTCGGGGTCGAGCGGGCAGGCGTCGAGGCGGTCGGTGACGCCGTCGCCGTCTTTGTCGCGCACCTCTTTGGGCTCCCAGCCCGCGGCCACGATGAGCCGCAGGTCGGGCGCCGAGACCCCGGCGGTCAGCGCGGTCCCCACGCCGCCCCGCAGCATGAGATCACCGGCGGGGCGCCCAAAGCCGCCCACGAGCAGCTCCATCGGCGTGGTGGCCGGGTCGAAGGCCGGGTTGCCGTAGCCCAGCGCGCCGACCAGATCGGCCGAGACGCCGGCCTCGGGCGCGAGGCTCCAGCCGGCGCCGAGGCGGAAGAAGGCCTGCCCGCGCCAGTCGATGTCGCCGACGGTCGACGGCCGCCGAAACCGGGTGCCGAGGTTGCCCGCGAGCAGAACGGGTCCAAGCTCGTGATCGACGACGCCCGAGAGCTCCCAGACCGGCCCGTCGCTGCCCAGGGCCGCGCCCTCGACCGTGGCGGTCGGGAGCGCGAGGCGGCTGACCGCGGCCACGCCAAAGGGGGCGCCCGCTCCCTCACGGTCCAAAATGACGCCCTTGACGTCCAACGCGACGTCACCGAGGCCAGCGCCGGCCTGCACCTGCGCCCCGTTGGCGGCCAAGAGCAGCGGCAGGTCGAGGCCCACGCGCAGCGCCCAGTAGCTGTAGGCGGCCACGAGGTTGGCCTGGTGGACGTTGTCGAGCACGCCGAGCTCGCGGGTGGGCCCGCCGTCCACCGTGTAGCGGTAGACCAGGGGGTGCCGCAGGTAGGTGTAGGCGAGCCGCGCCTCGACGTAGTGGTCGGGGGCCGAGCTGGCGTCGTCGGTCCACAGCGTCGCCTCGGCGTCGACCGGCATGCGCCAGGCCTGGACGTTGATGGCGGGCACCGCGACCTCGGGCACGACCTCTTGGGCGTGCGCCCGGGACATCACGAGCGCGGTGGCGAAGACCGTCGGGCCGAGCACTGGACCTCCAAGCGCCGCAGCGGGGGCCGCCGCGGGGGGCCGAGCGTAGCGCGGGCCCGGCTGGCATCCGGTGTCGCGCCGGAGGCAACCGCGGGCGGCTCAGCGCCCGAGCACGCCCGCGACGGCGTCGACCGCCCGCAGGACCGCGTCGGGCGGCGCGGCCGTGAAGCACAGCCGGGCGAAGCCGGCGTAGGCCTGCCCGCACGAGCGGCCGGGCGCGAGCAGCACCCCAGCGTCGAGGCAGCGCACCAACATCTCGTGCGTCGCATCATCCTCAGCGAGACCGGCCGGGCCGCAGCCGCGCAGGTCCAAGAAGAGGAAGGAGCCCCCCGCCGGCGCGGGCACGCCCAGCCGCGCCGCCGCCGCCGCGCCCACCGCCGCCGCCTCGGCCCGGGCCTCGGCCTGCCAGAGCGCGCCCCCGGCGAGGGCCGCGCGCGCCGCGAGCTGGGCGGGGTGGGCCGCCCCGTAGCTCTGGTGGGTGACCATCTTCCACAGCGCGCCCCGCAGCGCCGCGTCGGGGGGCAGAAGCACCCAGCCGCAGCGGTAGCCGGCCATGCCCCAGCCCTTCGAGAAGCTGCCCACCGCGAAGGTGCGCTCGGGGGCCCGCGGCGCGACCGCCGGGGGCGGGCCCACAAAAGACAGGTCGGCGTAGACCTCGTCGGACCACAGATACAGGTCGTGCGCGCGGCAGACATCGACCACCGCGTCGATCTGCGCGGCGTCCAGCACCGCACCGGTCGGGTTGTGCGGGCTGTTGAGGTAGACCGCCACGGTGCGCGGACCGACCGCGGCGGCCAGCGCGGCCTTGAGGGCGCCGGCGTCGGGCGGCGGACCGGGCGCCAGCAGCGGCAGCTCGACGGGGACCGCGCCGACCATGCGGATGATCCCGACGATGAGGGGCCAGTAGGGCGCGAGCACCAGGACCTCGTCGCCCGGCTCGAGCGTGGCGGCGGCGATGGCGCTCAGCGCGCCGGTGGCGCCCGGGGTGATGAGCAGGCACGCCGGGTCGACCGGGCTCCCCCAGCGCGCGCGGAGGTGCGCGGCCAGGTCGTCGATCAGCCCGGGGTGCCCCTTGGGCGCGAGGTAGCGGTGCAGGCCCGGGTGGTCGGCCGCGGCCAGGGCCTCGACGTGGCAGCCCGGCGGCGGCGGCCGGTGGGTGTCGCCGACGTGCAGCGGCGCCGGGGGCCGGGGCGCGGCGCCGATCTGCGCGGCGAGCCGAGAGAAGACGCTGCCGCCGATGGCGGCGAGGCGGGGCGGGAGCGGGCGCGGCATGGGCCTCCGGGGCGCGGCGGGGCGGCCGCGGCGCCGAGGCTACCTGAGCCGGACGGCGGGCGCGGACCGGCGGCGGCTCAGCGCAGCAGCTCGGGGGGCAGCTCGGGGATCTCCCAGCCCGGGACCTCGAGGCCGCGCACCACCGCGAGGTAGGTCGCGCCCTCGGGCCCCGCGACGGTCTCGTGGGCCGAGCCGGGCCCGGCGACGAGCACCGCGCCGGGGCCGTGCAGCGCGCCGTCTTCGTCGCGCAGGCTGCCTTCAAGCACCAGCACCTCTTCGCCGCCGTGGTGCACGTGGTGGGGGAAGGCGCTGTCGGGGCCGAGCCGCACCATGCCGACGTCGGCGCCGGCGCGGGACGGCTCGGGGCGGAGGTGGAGGGTCTGCAGGGTGGGGAGGAGCGCCAGCCAGGCCCCCGGGTCGTCGACCAGGCGGAGGACCTGCCGCGCGCGCCGCGGGCCCGCGCCGAGCAAGGCGGCGGCGGCCGCTGCGTGCACCTCGAGGCGCCCGGCCTGCGCGACCGCGGCGGTCAGCCGGGCCAGCAGCGCGGCCGGCGCGGGCCCCGCGGCCGGCGCCTCGACCAAGACATCGGCGCACAGGGCGTCATCGGCGCCGACCACGACATGGTCGAGGTCGTCGAGCGCGCCCAGCGCGAGCCCCTCGGCGCCCTGCGGTCCGCCGGCGCTCACCCCGCACCTCCCGGCTCGGCCCAGCGGCGGAGGGCCGCGAGCGCGGCGGCGGTCCTCGACTTCACTGTGCCCACGGGGATCTCCAACTGCGCGGCGATCTCGGTCGCGCTCAGGCCACCGTAGTAGGCCAGCGCGATCACCTCGCGCTGCGGGGGGCTGAGCTGGTCGAGCGCCGCCGCGGCGCGCTGACCGTCGAGCTGGCGCGGCAGCTCGGCCGCCTCAAGCGCGGGGAGCGCGTCCACCTCGTCGAGGGGTACGGCCCCGCGGGTGCGCGCGGATCGGAGGCGGTCGAGCGCGCGGCTGCGGCAGCGCACGATCATCCAGGTCCGGACGCTGGCGCGGGCCGGGTCGTAAGTGGCCGCGTGGCGCCAGACCTCGACGAAGACGTCGTGCACGAGGTCCTCGGCCTCTTCGCCCACGATGCGCCGGGCCAGCGCGAGCAGCGCCCCGCCGTGCCGGGCAAAGAGCGCCGACAGGGCGTCGACCTCGCCGTCGGCGAGGGCCGCGATCAAGCGCTGGTCCTCGGCCGCGGCCAGCGCGCGCTCCCCTGCGCCCACCGCCATCAGCTCACCGCGGGCGCGGGCAGGCGGGGCGAGGGCGCGAAGCAGGCGCGGTCCGGGCCGCAGGCCTCGGGCGCGGCCCGGCCGTCATCGGGCCCCCAGGGCTGGCAGGTCCAGAGGCAGGAGAAGGGCGCGTCGGCCTCGCGGAAGGCAGCGGCCAGGGCCTCGGGGCTGGGCCAGCTCGCGCCATAGAACCCCTTCCATCGGAGCTTTCGACAGAGGTGAACCGTGGCGCTCATGCCGCGTGCTCCGGGGCGGGCGGGGCGGCCGCCGCCCGCTCGAGGGCCTCGAGCGCGCAGCCGACCATCAGCGCCCGCTTGTAGCCCGTCATCGGCAGCGGTCGCGCGGCGGCGTCAGCCCGCGCCGCGGCCTCGACCAGCCCCTCACCGAGGGGCCGACCGATCAGGGCCGCCTCGACCTCGGGCAGGCGGATCGGGCGGTTGGCCACCCCGCCCAGGGCGACCGCCGCCGCGCGCACCCGCCCGTCGGGGTCGACCGAGAGCCGCGCGCAGGCCTCGACCAGCGGCCACTCGCTGCGGCCCCGGTTGGCGGCCCGGGCGTAGGCCGAGCGGTCGCCGGCCGGCGCCGCCGAGAGCCGGACCGCGAGCACCAGGCGCCCCTCGGGCAGGGCGTGGGTGCGGCGCGGATCGGCCTCGGCGCCGAGCAGGCGGGCCAGGGGCCAGACCTCGCCGCCGTCGAGCTCGACCTCGGCGTCCCAGCACAGGAGCGCCGCGGCCAGCGTGCTCGGGTGGGGCGCAACGCAGGGCCCGAGATCGACGCAGGCGTGGAAGAGGTGGTCGCCGCCGCGCGCGTGGCAGGCCGCGCCGCCGGCCTTGAGGCAGGGCGTGTGGCCCGCGGCGAGGCCCTCACGGAAGTAGGGGCAGCGGACCTCTTGCAGCAGGTTGCCGCCGAGCGTGGCCTGCGCGCGGATCTGCGGCGTGCCGAGCCCGCCAGCGGCGGCAGCCAGGCCGCCGTAGCGCGCCCGGACCGCGGGATGGTGCGCCAACGCGTCAATCCGAACGCCCGCCCCGATGCGGAGCCCCTCGCGCGCCGCGGGAGCGGGCGGCGCAGCCGCGACCGGAGCTGACCCGGCCGGCGCGCCCGCCGCTGGCGTCGCGGGGGCGGGCGCAGGCGGGACCGGCACCCACGGCGTGATCTCGACAGGGACGGCCGGCTGCGCGCCGAGCAGGTCCCGCAGCGGGCCGCTGTGGCGGCCGCTCCGCCGCCGGTCCATCAGATCGGTGCCCCCGGCCCGGGGCGTCGGCGCCGCGCTCATGCGCCCGCCACGGCGGCGAGGCCGGCCAGCACGCGGTCGTTGCGCAGCGGCAGCGCGAGCGGGCGCCAGCCGGTGGCGTGGGCCACGGCGTTGGCGAGGGCGGCGGTGACCGCGACCGTGGCCAGCTCGGCGAGGCCCATGCCCCCTCCATGCACGCCGTCGAGCGGCGTCTCGTCGAAGTGCACGGCCATCTGCGGGGCGTCGCCGACGCCGGCGATCCGGTACGACTCCATGCCCGCGCTCAGCAGCCGTCCCGTACCGGGGTCGGTCCGCCGCTCTTCGTACAAGGCCGCCGAGATGCCCTGCACCACGCCACCCTCGACCTGGCTGCGGGCCAGCTCGGGCGTCACGATGCGCCCGACCGAGAGGCCCGACCAGCTCTCGACGGCCCGGACCCGGCCGAGCCGCGCGTCGACCTCGACCGCGATGACCTGCACCACGCCGGGCAGGCGGTCGTAGATGAGGCTGTGCTCTACCGCCACGGGCATGAAGTACCCGGCCGGGTCGCGCCGGCGCTTCCGCGTGACCGTCTGGGGCGGCAGCTTGGTGAACAGCGCGGCCCAGGGGATCCGCCCGCCCGCGTGGCGCAGGTGGTCGCCGTCGGCCACCGCCCCGCGCAGGCCCAGCCGGGCCTCGGCCTCGGCCACCAGCTCGTCGCGCAGCTCGAGCGCCGCGTCGGTGGCCGCGGGGCCCAGCGAGGCCGTGCACCGCGAGCCCGCGGCCATCGGCCCATAGACGTCGTCGCTGTCGCCCAAGCGCACCCGCACAGCCTGGGGCGGCAGCCCGAAGACCCGGGCCACCTCGGCGGCGATCACGCTGCGCACGCCGTTGCCCATGTCTTGGGCCGCGGTCGAGGCCAGCAGCCCGTCGGGGCCGACGTCGAGGCGGAGCTGGCTGGCCGGATCGAGGAAGCCGAACCAGGTCGCCGCCGCCAGCCCGACCCCGCGGCGGAAGCGCCCCTGGCCCGCCCGGGCCGGGCCGCGGTCACGCCACAGCGGGACGCCGTCGACCGCGTCATAGAGGCGCAGGCGGGCCGGGGTCTGATCCCAGCGCCGGCGCAGGGCCACGGGGTCCTCGGCCCGGCCGGACGCGACCATGTCCACGGCCTGCTCGAGCGCGAAGTAGGCCGCCGGCCCGCCCGGCGCCCGCATCGGCCGGCTCGGCGGCTGGTGCGACAGCACGTCAAAGTCGACGAGGTCTTTGTGCGGGCTGCGGTAGCTCAGGCGCAGCATCATCGCGGTGTTTACGCCCACCGACACGCCATTGTCGGCGAAGGCCTCGTACTTCATGCCGGCGAGCCCGCCGTCGGCGTCGGCGGCGAGGTGCAGGTGCAGCTCGGCGCCCGGCCGCGCGCCGCCCACCGCCAGCTCCTCGGCGCGGTCGAGGCTGAGGCCGACCGGCGCGCCGGCGGTGCGGGCGAGGTCGACCGCGATGAGGATCTCGGGGCTGAGGCCCACCTTTCCGCCGAAGGCCCCGCCGACGTAGGGCGCGAAGACCCGCACATCGGCACGACGCAGGTCGTAGCGCTCGGCCAGATCCTCGGCGAGCATCACGACGCTCTGGGTCGAGGCCCAGACCTCGAGGCGGCCGTCGGTCCAGCGGGCGACCGCGGCGTGGGGCTCGAGCGCGCAGTGCGAGATCACCGCGGTGGTCGCCACGAGCTCGGCGCCGGCCCCGCCGGCTGCGGTCGCCGCCGCCACCCGCCCCGCGGCGCCGCGGGGGCGCGCGAGCTGGCTGCTGGTCATCGGGCCGCGCAGGTTTCCGGCGAGGCGGGCCGCCAGCACGGGCCCCTCGTTGGCGGGCGGCGCCTCGTGGGTGGCCGCCGGCGCGTCGATGTAGACCGGCGGCGCGTCAGGGCCGCGCACGGCGGTGAAGCCCAGCGCAGCCGGCAGGGGCTCGATCTCGGGGCGGAGGGCGGCGAGCCCGGCCAGGGCGGCCGCCTCTGAGTCCGCGGCCACCGCGGCGATCTCTTGGCCCGGGTAGCGGAGCAGCCCGCCGTTGGGCACCAGCACGTGCACCGCGCGCACGCCCGGCACCGCCTCGGCGGCGGCCCGCTGCAGCCCCAAGAAGCGCCCATGCGCGACCGGGCTGCGCAGCACCTTGGCCACGAGCTGCCCGGGGAGCTGCACGTCGACGGTGTAGACCGCCGCGCCGCGCACCTTCTCGGGCCCGTCGACCCGCGGTGTGGGGAGCGGCAGGGGCAGTGCCTGTTCATGTTTGCTGGCGCAGGCCTCCATGATCGCGGTCACGAGGCGCTGGTGGGCCCCGCAGCGGCAGAGGTTGCCCTCCAGCGCGTCGATCACCGCCTCGCGGTCCGGCGGCGCCTCGGCCCTGCTCGCCTCGTAGAGGGCCACGCCGCTCGTGACGAAGCCCGGCGTGCAGTAGCCGCACTGCAGCGCGTCGTTCACGAGGATGGCGCGCTGGACGGGGTGCAGACCGTCCTCGGCCCCCAGCCCGAAGGACTCGACGGTGCGGACCGGGCCCGGCGCGGCGCAGACCGTGGGCAGCAGGCAGCTCACCTTCGGCCGGCCCTCGACCAGCACCGTGCAGGCCCCACAGGCGCCGTGCCCGCAGGCGCGCTTGGCCCCGCGCAGGCCGAGGCGCCCGCGCAGGGTGTCGAGCAGGACCTCGTCCTCGGCGGCGGGCACCTCATGGGTGCGCCCGTTGACCTCGAGGGCCACGACCGGCGGGCCGGGACGCGCGGGCGTGGGCGGCGGCGCCGGTGCAGGCGGGCCCGGAGCGGGCTCGTCCGCGCGCGCGCCGCCGAGCGCCCCGAGGCCGAAGCCCGCCAGCAGCCCGCGGCCGATCAGCCCCCGCCTGCTCAGGCCGCCGCCCGCTCCGCCGCCCGCTCCGCCACCCGCTCCGCCGCCCGCTCCGCCGTCCTCTCCGCCACCCCGCGCACGCGCCATCTGGCCTCCACCCGGTCTCCTCGCCCGAGGGCGCCCCGCCGTCAACTGGGCGCCCGCGGGCCACCCCCGCGGCCGCGGGGGTCAAGCAGCGCGGCCAGCGTCCGAAGGCGCCCCGCGCGGCGCCCTTGCCAGCGTGACTCTCCCTTGGGTTACGCTCGCGGCTCCCGCGGCGCCCGCGCCGCACGGCCCGAACCAGAGGAACCGATGGCCCCCACCGCACCCGCACCGGCCCCGCTGCACGAGGCCTCGGCCCCTGGACACGGCCCCGACCACACCGCCCATGGGACGGCGCGTGACCCGCTGTTCGCCGACCTGCTCGCGCTGGCCAGCGATCTCTGGTGGACCGGGCGCCCCGCGGCCCACGACCTCTGGCCGCGCCTCGACCCCGTCCGGTGGGAGGCGCTCAACCACAACCCCCTGGCGATGCTGCGCGAGGGGGCGCTCTCGCACGCCGGCCCCGACTGGCGCGAGGACGCGCAGGCCCTGCTCACGCTGTGGCGGGCCTACCACCGCCGCCCCATGCCCAAGGGCAGCCTCAACGCCTACTTCTGCATGGAGTACGGCCTGCACGAGAGCCTGCCCATCTACTCGGGCGGCCTCGGCATGCTCGCCGGCGACCACCTGCGGTCTGCCTGCGACACCGACCTGAACCTCGTCGCGGTCGGTATTTTCTGGTCCGAGGGCTACTTCCGGCAGGTGCTGCACGACGGCCGCCAGATGCCGGCCTTCTGCCGCAACGACCCCGCGCGCCTCCCCCTCAAGCCGGTGCTCGGCCCCGACGGCCGCCCGGTGGTCGTGCGCGTGCCGCTCGGCGCGGGCACCCTCGCCGCGCGGGCGCACGAGGTGCACATCGGCCGGGTGCGGCTGCTGCTGCTCGACGCCGACGTGCCCGAGAACCCGCCCGAGCACCGGGTGCTGACCCAGCGCCTCTACGGCGGCGACCAGCGCACCCGCCTCATCCAAGAGGTGCTGCTCGGCATCGGCGGCGCCCGCTTGCTGCGCGCCATCGGGCTTGAGCCCGAGACCTTCCACATGAACGAGGGGCACGCCAGCTTCCTCACCCTCGAGCTGTGGGCCCGGGGCGTGCTGTCGGGGCTGGAGCCCGAGGCGGCCTGGGCGGCCGTCCGCCAGCGCTGCGTCTTCACGACCCACACGCCGGTGCCGGCGGGGCACGACCGCTTCCCCTGGGCCCTCGTCGACCCGGTGCTCGGCGCGTGGCGCAGCCAGATCGGCCTGTGGCCCGGCGCGTTCATGGACAAGGGCCGCGAGCGCCCGGGCGACGTCGACGAGCCGCTGTGCATGACCGTGCTCGGCATGCGGGCCAGCCGCGCGATCAACGGCGTGAGCGCGCTGCACGGCGAGGTGACCCGCGAGATGTGGCGCAGCCTCAAGCTGCCGATCGGCCACATCACCAACGGCGTGCACCCCGGCGCCTGGCTCGCGCCCGAGACCATGGATCTCTGGGACCGCCACCTGCCCGACTGGCGCCTGCACCTCGCCGACCGCGCGTATTGGCAGCGCTGCCACCAGCTGCCGCAGGCCGAGGTCCTCGCCGCGCGCGACCAGCGGCGCGCCCGCTTGGTCGCCGAGGTCCGCCGCCGCCTGGGCCGGCCGGTGCTCGACCCGCGCGCGCTCACCATCGGCTTCGCCCGGCGTTTTGCGCCCTACAAGCGCGGCGACCTGCTCTTCTTCGACCCCGAGCGCCTCGTGCGCTTGCTCGACGCCGGCGTGCAGGTGCTCTACTCGGGCAAGGCCCACCCGGCCGACGTCGCTGGCCAAGAGATCGTGGCCCGCGTGCTCGAGTTCGTCCGCGACCCGCGCTACCACGACCGGGTGCTGTTCGTCCCCGACTACGACATGGCGCTCGGCCGCCTGCTCACCAGCGGCTGCGACGTGTGGCTCAACACGCCCCGCCGCCCGCGCGAGGCCAGCGGCACCAGCGGCCAGAAGGCCGCCATCAACGGCAACCTCAACTGCAGCATCCAGGACGGCTGGTGGCCCGAGGCCTGGGACGGCACCAACGGCTGGTCGATCGGCCAAGCCGAAGAGTACGCCGACGAAGAGGATCAGGACGTCGCCGACGCCTGCGACCTCTACCGCGTGCTCGAAGACCAGGTGCTGCCGACCTTCGCCGACGGCCCGGCCTGGGCCAGGAAGAGCGCCGCGGCGATGGCCACCTGCGTGCCGCTGTTCAACACGCACCGGATGGTGCTGGACTACAAGGCCAGCATGTACGAGGCCGCGGCCGACGCGCCGGCCCCAGCGCTGCCCCTGCTCGGCGCGCCCGCCCGCTGAGCGCCGCAGCGCAGCGGACCGGCGGACCCACCGGGATAGGCGCGGGCGTGACCCGTCCGCCCTCCCGTTTTCGGCCCGAGGCCGCCGCCGCCCTGCGGGCCGAGATCGACGCCCACGGCGGCGCCGAGCTCATGGCGATCGGCGAGGTCGACGCCGAGGGCTGCGTGTGCGCGGTCGAGGTGCACGCCCGGGGCACCGACGATCAGGTGCTGGTGCTGCTGCGGCGGCCGCAGGCGGGCCAGGTGGTCATCCACAACCACCCGAGCGGCGTGCTGCAGCCGAGCGAGGCCGACCTGTCGATCGGCGGCCGGCTTGGCGAAGATGGCGTGGGCAGCGTCATCGTCAACAACACGGTGACCGCGTCGACCTGGTTCGTCGAGCCCCACGCGCCCAAGGCCGTCCACATCGAGGCCGCCGAGGTCGAGGGCTGGTTCCGCGGCCGCCTGCCGGCGGTGCTCGACGGCCACGAGCCGCGCCCGGGCCAGCTCGCGATGGCCGAGGCGGTGCGGGTCGCCCTCAACGAGGGCCAGCTCGCCACCCTCGAGGCCGGCACCGGCACCGGCAAGTCGCTGGCCTACCTCGTGCCGGCCGCGCTGTGGGCGCTGCAGAACCGCGGCAAGGTCGCGATCGCCACGTTCACGCTGACCCTGCAGAGCCAGCTCGCCACCAGCGACCTGCCGGTGCTGGATCGGGCCGGCGTCGGCGTCAAAAGCGCCGTGCTGAAGGGCCGATCCAACTACCTGTGCCGCCGGCGGCTCGAAGAGGCGCAGCACGAGCCCGACCTCTCGCCGGCCGACCGCGCCGCGCTGGCCGCCTTGGCCCGCTTCGCCGAGGGCTCGGCCGAGGGCACCCGCCAAGAGCTCGGCGCGGCGGTCGACGATGACCTGTGGGAGCGGGTCGAGAGCGACCACGACCAGACCCTGCGGGCCCGGTGCCCGCACTTTGGGCGCTGTTTTTACTACCAGGCCCGCCGGCAAGCGGCCGAGGCCCAGCTGCTGGTCATCAACCACAGCCTGCTGCTGGCCGATCGGGTCATCAAGTCCGAGAGCGGCGGCGAGGGCCTGCTGCCGCTGTATGACCGCGTGATCATCGACGAGGCGCACCACCTCGAAGACGCGGCGACCAGCCTGCTGCAGGCGGGGCTCGGCGCCCGCAGCCTCGGCCGGGCGGTGCAGCGCCTCGTGCCCGGCCGCCGCGGCCCGGGAGCGCTGGCCCGGCTGCGGGCGCGCTTCCTCGCCAAGGGCAGCCCGCTGCACGCCGAAGACCAGCGGCGTTTTGACCGCGACAGCGAGCTGCTCGGTCGCCTGCTGCCCAAGGTGGATCAGGCGGTCCACGACGCGCTCGAGCTCTGCGCCGCCGAGCTGCTGCCCGATGGGCAAGACAGCCGGCGGATCGACGGGGCCCTGCGGGCCACCGCCACGTGGATCGACCTGCTCGAGCCCGCCCTGCGCGAGGCCGGCCACCGCTTGGCCCAGGCGGCGGCGCTCAGCGGCCAGCTGCTCGACCTGCTCGATGAGCTGCCGCCCCAGCAGCGCCTCGCCGAGCCCCAGCCGGTCTTCGACCTCGGCCGCGCCCGCAAGCGCCTGACCGAGCTCGCCGGCAGCACCAGCCGCATGCTCGCCGACGACCCCGACAGCGTGCGCTGGGTCGGCCGGCCCCGCGGCCGGCGACTGGGGGCGGCGCTGGCCGTCGCGCCGATCGACGTGGGTGAGGCGCTGCGGACCCACCTGTTTCGCCCGCTCAAAGCGGCGGTCCTCACCTCGGCCACGCTGACGGTCAACGGCCACTTCGACCACTTCCTGGGCCGGGTGGGCCTGCGCGCGCCGGCGGCGCCCGACGCCGAGGACGCCCCCACCGCCCGCGGGGGTCCGGCCGCGCACCAGCCGGGGGTCCCTGCCCTCCGCTTTGAGCAGAAGACCCTCCAGCTCGGTGTCTTCCCCTCCCCCTTCGACTATGCGCGCCAGGCCCTGCTCGGCCTCCCCCGCGATCTGCCTCCCCCCGACCAGCCTGGCTGGCTCGACGCGGCCGCCCAGGCCACGGTCGAGGCCATCGAGATCAGCGGCGGGGGCGTCTTTGTGCTGTGCACCAGCCACGAGGCGGTGGGCCAGCTGCACGCCCGGTGCACCGCGGCCCTCGGCGACCGCATCTTGCTGCTGCGCCAGGGCCAGATGGGCCGCGACCGGCTGCTTGAGACCTTCCGGGCCCACGGCGACGCGGTGCTCTTCGGCACCGACAGCTTCTGGGAGGGCGTCTCGGTGCGCGGCGAGGCGCTGCGCCTGGTGATCATCCCCAAGCTCCCCTTCCGCGTGCCGACCGAGCCCATCCAGCAGGCCCGCTACGAGCGGGTCGAGGCGATGGGCCTGGACCCCTTCCGCACGTTTACGCTGCCCGCCGCGGTGCTGCGCCTGCGCCAGGGCTTCGGCCGGCTCGTGCGCTCGGCCGCGGACCGCGGCGCGGTGCTGATCCTCGACCGGCGGGTGCACGAGCGCTGGTACGGGCGGGTCTTCCTCCGCTCGCTGCCCGAGATGGAGCGCGCCACAGGCCCCACCCGCGCCGTGCTCGACCGCGTGCGTGCCTTCTTCCGCGCCAGCGCGCCGCTTGGGCCGACCGGCCGAGGCGCGGGCCCGCCCGTGCCATAGTCGCCCCGCACCACGACGGGGGCGCGCACATGGCCATCCTGGGGTTCGGAAAGAAGAAGCCGCTGGAGCGGGCGCTTGAGAGCGCCTGGGCGAACGAGGAAGAGAAGCAGCAGCTCATCGTTGAGCTGCGCGACGCGGGCATCAAGCCGATCGCGGCCATCCCGCTGCTGTGGGTGAAGGACGCGAGCGTGCGCCAGGTCGGCGTCGAGCGCTTCCTCGACGGCGCTGACCTCAAGGCCGTGCAGCAGCTCTTCGGCGAGCTGACCGAGCAGAGCAGCCACGCGCGCACCTTCGTCGCCCGCCTGATCCCGCGCCTCGACGACGGGGTCGTCAACAAGGCGCTCGACGGGCTGATGCGCGACGCCGACAGCCGCCGCCAGCGCCTCGCGTGGGAGATGGCGCTGAACCTGCGCGGCCCGAGCCGCGAAGCCTGGCTGGTGCGCGCGGTGACCGACGGCCCGGGCCCGGTGCGCCTGACCGCGGTGCGCGGCCTCGCCCAGGACGGCCAGGCCCAAAAGCAGATGGACCTGTTCATCCAGGCGGCCAAAGACAGCGACTCGGACGTGGCCACCGCGGCGCTCGAGGCGATCATCGCGCTGCCCGACGCGCGCGTGATCGACCTGATGATCGACCGCTTCGCGCACGGCGACGCGACCGCCCGCGACAAGGCGGCGCAGTACCTGCGCCACCAGGCGAAGCTCGAGCCCAAGAAGATGCGCGAGCGCATGCTCAACCTGATGGGCGAGGGCGAGGACGCCACCCGCCGCCTCAGCGTCGAGATCTTGCTGGCCACCGGCTCTGCGACCGACGTGCTGCTCGACATCCTGCGCTTCTCGACCGATCTGGTCGGCTGGCTGCGGACCCGCATCCTCGAGACCCTGCAGACCTTCGGCGACGCGCTGCTCGAGCCGGCGCTCAGCCTGCTCGGCCACCAAGACGAGCACGTGCGCACCAACGCGCTGGTGCTCGCCGAGCAATTCAACGACCCCCGGGTCGTGGCGCCGGTCTGCACGCTGCTCAAGGCGCCCGACTGGTGGCTGCGCATCACCGCCTGCGACACGCTGGGCCGCCTCAAAGACGAGCGGGCGGTGCCAGCCCTGGTCGAGGCGCTGGCCGACGAGGACACCCGCTGGGCCGCCATTGACGCGCTGGCCCAGATCGGCTCGTCTCAGGCGCTCAAGCCGCTGGTGCAGATCTTGCGCGACCCGCGGGCCGAGGTGCGCCTCGAGGTGGTGCGCGCCTTCTCGCGCTTCGACGACCAGCGGCTGATCCCCTACCTGCAGCAGCTCGTCGAGAAGGACCCGAGCTCTGAGGTCCGCACCCGCGCCGCCGAGGTGGCCCGCGACCTCAGCCAGCGCCTCAACCTCAAGCACACCGGCACCGACGCGCAGACCAGCGCGGTGAACAGCGCCACCATCAGCAACCCCGTCGACAAGCTGCTGGCCCAGGTGCGCGAGCAGGGGGCAAGCGACCTGCACATCAGCGTCGGCGAGCCGCCGATCATGCGCCGCAACGGGCGGCTCGAGCGGGTCGACGGCTGGAAGCCGCTGCCGGCCCCCTCGGCGGCCAAGGCGGTGCTCTCGCTGCTCACCCCGCGCCAGCGCGACCTGCTCGAAGAGCGCGGCGAGATTGACCTCTGCTACAGCATCCCCGAGGTCGGTCGCTACCGGGTCAACGCGTTCAAGCAGCGCAAGGGCATCTGCGCGGCCTTCCGCGTGATCCCCAACACGCCGCCGACGTTTACCGACATCCGGCTGCCGGGGCGGCTGACTGAGCTGCTCGACTACCACCAGGGGCTCATCGTGGTCTCGGGCCCCGCGTCCAGCGGCAAGTCGACCACGCTGGCCGCCGTGGTCAACCTGATCAACGAGAGCAAGGCCTCTCACGTGATCACGCTCGAGGACCCCATCGAGTTCGTGCACCCGGTGAAGTCGGCCCTGGTCAACCAGCGCGAGGTCGGCAAGCACACCGAGAGCTTCGCCCGGGCGCTGCGCGGCGCGCTGCGCGAGGACCCCGACGTCATCATGGTCGGCGAGCTGCGCGACCCCGAGACGATGCGGATGGCGATGGAGGCCGCCGAGACCGGCCACTTGGTCATCGCGACCATGCACACCACCAGCGCGGTGCAGACGATCGAGCGGCTGATCCAGAGCTTCCCGCCCGAAGAGCAGGGTCAGGTGCGCATGGGCCTCAGCGAGTCGCTCAAGTGGGTCATCAGCCAGTCGCTCATCCCGCGGGCCGACGGCAAGGGCCGGGTCGCGGTCTTTGAGCTGCTCAAGAACACCTTCTCGATCGGCAACCTCATCCGCGACGACAAGACCTTCCAGATCCCCTCGCTCATGCAGATCGGGCGCCGGTCGGGCATGCAGACCGTCGACCAGGCCCTGCTCGACCTGGTCGAGGCGCAGCTCATCACACCCGAGGCGGCCTGGGGCCGGGCGGTCAACCCCGACACCTTCGCGCCCATGTGCCAGGCCGGCTTCCTCGACAAGCAGAGCGACGAGCCGGAGACCCCCGAGACCCCCGCCGCGGGCTGAGCCCGACCCGGAGAGGAGGCCCCATGAGCCAGCCCGCCACCGAGCCCGCGCCGCGCAGCGGCAACGCGATCGACCGCTTCCTGCAGCTCATGCAGGACCGCGGCGCGAGCGACCTGCACCTCAGCGTCGGCCGCCCGCCGATCTTCCGCCAGTCGGGGCGCATCGAGCCCATCCGCTACCGGGTGCTCGACGACAACGACTTCAAGCGGCTGATCGAGCCCATCTCGCCCCCGCACCTCTGGAAAAAGTACGTCGAGGCCGGCGACACCGACTTCGCCTACGAAGTGCCGGGCCTCGCCCGCTTCCGCGTGAACCTGTTCAAACAAGAGCGCGGGATGGGCGCCGTCTTCCGGATCATCCCGACCAAGATCATGACGCTCGAGCAGCTCGGCATGCCCGAGAGCGTGCACCGCATCGCCAAGCTGAAGTCGGGCTTGGTGCTGGTGACCGGCCCGACCGGCTCGGGCAAGTCGACCACGCTCGCCGCGATCATCCACCAGATGAACATGACGCGCCCGATGCACTTCGTGACGATCGAGGACCCCATCGAGTTCGTGCACGAGAACCGCAAGGCCCTGGTCAGCCAGCGCGAGATCGGCCCGCACAGCAAGGGATTTACGCCCGCGCTGCGCGCCGCGGTGCGCGAGGACCCCGACTGCATCCTCGTCGGCGAGATGCGCGACCTCGAGACCATCGAGATGGCGCTCAACGCCGCCGAGACGGGCCTTTTGGTCTTTGGCACCCTGCACACCAACTCGGCGTCCAAGACCATGGACCGCATCATCAACGTCTTCCCCACCGAGCGCCAAGAGGGCGTCCGGGGCGTGCTGTCGGGCGTCATCAAGGCCGTGCTCGCCCAGCAGCTCCTCCGCCGCAAGAAGGGAGGGCGCGTGGCGGCCATCGAGGTCATGTTCGGCTCCCCGACGCTGTCCTCGCTCATCCGGGAGGGCAAGACCCACCAGATCAGCGGCTACATCGGCCAGGGGCGCAGCAAGGGCATGGTCAACATGGACGACAGCCTGCGCAAGCTGGTGAAGGACGAGCTCATCGATCCGAGCGCCGCGCTGGAGAAGGCGCTGGAGAAGGATGAGATGCGCAAGTGGCTCAAGGAGCGCGGCGCCGAGCTGCCCGAGGACCACGACTGAGCGGGGCCCGGCCTTGCCCCCCCGCGGGGGGGCGAGTAGCCGGCGCCGCAGCGCTCCCCCGCGGGATCACCCCGCCGGCGCCCCCTTCGCCCGGCCCGCCCCCGCGCGGCGCCCACCCCATCGACCCCGCGGCCCGCGCGCCGCTGACGGAGGCCCCATGTCCAACCAGCCCATCTCCCGCGAGCGCGTGCACGAGCTCGCCGAGGCGTGCAGCGCCGACCCCGAGGGCTTCCAGATCACCGCGACCCGCCTGCTCAAAGAGCAGCGCCGCATCAGCAGCTTCATCGAAGAGAACGGCAAAGAGCTGGGCTTCGTCTCGGGCCAAGTCGCGATGTACATGCTCAGCGTGTCGATGCGCGTGTTCGAGGGCGTCGGCGGCCGGATGAAGAAGGTCAACGGCGAAGACCTCGCCGCCGCCCAGCGCAAGATCCGCGGCGCCCTGCCGGCGCTCGCCCCCTTTGACGCCGACTTCGGCGCCCGCGCCAAGAACTGGATGGACCGCGCCCAGCCCCACCTGCTCGACGAGGTGCTCTGGGCCCTCTACGAGCGGCCCGAGCAGGCCGATCTCGAGGCGCCCCTCGACCACAAGCAGTCGGCGATGATCTACCTGGTGCTGTGGGCGGCGATCGAGGCCCTCGACGCCAAGTGGATCGCCCCGGCCGGCTGGAACGACGACGCGGGCTGAGCGCGCCGACGGGCCTGCGCCCTGACCATCGCCGTGCGCCCCGGGCGCCGCTGCAGCCCAGCGGCGCCCGCCGCCGTTTTGGGTCTGGCCGCCCTCGAGCCCCGCCGCCAGCGGCCCGCCCCGCGCTGGGCTCACCAGCGGGCGGCGCTGAGCGCGACCTCGTAGGGGTCGCAGTCGATGCCGCTCGGCAGGCGCACCTCTTCTTCGTGCACGCGCCCCGCCCGCACCCGCCCGATCTTGACCTCCCGCACCTCATCGCAGCGCAGCTCGACGGTCGCGCCGAGGATGTCGCGCGCCGACCGGTTCTCGACCCGCACCCGGGCCTCGACCTGCCCATCGGGCCAGCGGGTCGCCTCGGCGCCGAGCTCGACCCAGTAGCGGACGTCGGCGAGGCGGTCGTCGGGGCCCTGGCGCGGCCGCAGCACGATCTCGCGGCGGGCTTGGTCGACCGTGGTCAAGAAGCGCCCCGAGACGTTGAGGCCGAGCAGCCCCACGTCGATCCCGTTGGCGCAGTCATCGCAGACGCCGACGGTCACGCCCTCGACCTGCAGCCCGCCGATCCAGACCCGGGGCACCAGCACCAGGCGCGAGCTGCGCTCCCCCGCCGCGGTGTGCACCCGCACCTCGGGGGCGTCGGCCGGCACCCGCAGGCCGAGGCGCCGCAGGGTGGCCGTGTCCAGCGTCGTAAAGCTCGCCCCTGTGTCGAAGATCATCGTCACCTCGACGACCTCGCCGCTGGGGCCCTCGATCTCGACCGGGACGTGCAAGGCGTTGCCGCTGCCCTCATAGGGGAGCACGACGTGATCATGGGCGTCGTCGCCGCCCTGCCCCGCCGGAGCGGGCAGCGGCGCCGGCGCGGGCGGCGGCGCCTCGGGGGCCGACGCCAGCGCGGCCTCGGCCAGCACCCGGCCGTTGGGCGCGCCGGGCAGCAGCTTGTCGAGCACGTTGCCCCAGGCGCCCCAGCGGCGGCTCACCTCGGGGTCGCCGGCCGCGGCCGGGGCGGCGGCCAGGGCGAGGCCCCGGCCCAGGGCCGCGCCGCGCTCGCCGGGCAAGTAGAGCGGGAAGGCGTAGAGCAGCGTCGCTGACACCATCCCGAGCAAGGGGGCCGCCAGCGGGTTGCGCCGCAGCGCCGCCAGCGCCACCAGCGCCGCGCCGAAGGGCAGCCCGACGATGAGCAGCGGCGCGCCGCCCCGCAGCGAGCCCAGGCCCACCCCGGCGCAGAGCGCCAGCGCGACCGGGGGCAGGGCCACCGCGGCCCCGAGCAGCTCGAGCCAGCGGGGCGGCCGCGGCGGGGGATCGGCGGCGCCGGGCCGCGTCGCGGGC
>JBJONS010000588.1:0-9205 GCA_046051725.1 Pseudomonadota bacterium
CCGCGCCGCTTGGTCATGGGCCCAAACCGTCGGAGCCATCGTGCCCGCGCACCCCTTCCCGCCGACGCGGGTGGCCGGGGCGCGCGGCAGTCGGCGGGTGCAAGTCAACAACCACCACACACCCACGGCGAGCGAGGTTGAGGTCGTCGAGCGGTGGTTCGTCGAGAAGTTCCCTGCGTGGCTGGTGCTGATGTTCCGGCTGCTGGCGAGGACCGCCTGCCGCGCCGGGGAGATCTCCGAGCTCCGCTGGAGCGCGTTCAACGCGCAGACCGAGTCGATCACCGTGGACGGAAAGACCGGCCCGCGCCAAGTGCCGCTGGTGCCAAGCATCGCCGCGCACCTGACCGAAGCTCGTCAGGTGCTCGCTCCGAGGCCTGATGATCGGATTTTCCCGATAAAATCAGCCAAAACCGGCTTCGCCAAACAGCTGCGCGGTGCGTGCGCGGCCTGTGGGGTACCGCGCTTCTCCCCCCACGGGCTCCGGCGCTACGGAGTGGTCGAACTCTACCGCCGCGGCGCTGACCCCTCCGTCGCGGCCGCCATCACCGGCCACAGCCCACAGGTGGCGCTCGCCTTCTACCGACAGGTGCGGTTCGACGAGGCCCGAGCCGCGATGCTGAACACATTCGCCCCCTCGACCCCAGCCCAACCGGAGGCCTCGCACAAGACTGGCACAGCCAAGAGCTCCACCCGTGCAAAAACCCCGCCGAAGCGGGGTTCCTGATGTCGGAATCAGATGAGCTTGTACTCGAGCACCATCGGGCCGACGTTCTTGCGCTCGATGGACACCTTGAGGCGCTTCTTCTTGCGCAGGTCGCGGTAAGCCAGCAGCGCCCGCGGGATGGTCTTGACCGACTTGTTGTTGAGCGACAGGATCACGTCGCCGTTCTTGAAGCCGGCCTCGTGCAGCACGCTGCCGCAGGTGATGCGCACGACCTTAAAGCCGATGGTCTGGCCCTCTTTGTCCTTGGCCCAGACCACGTGGGCGAGCCGGGCCGCCTCCATCAGGTGGCTGGCGTAGTAGTCGATGATCGCGCGCTCGACGATGAACTGGTTGTCGCCCAGCGCCTCGACGCCGGGCACGTCCGGCTGGCACTCTTTCTTGGACTTCTGCTTCTTGCGCTTCTTGGCCTTGCGCTTCTTGGCCTTGGCCAGGGGGCTCTGGGGGTCCTCGTCGAGCTGGGCCTCTTGGGTCGAGTCGGCGTCGTCCTCGTCGAGCAGGTCATCGAGGGCGGCGACCGCCTCCTCAGGCACCTCGGGGAGCTCTTCAGGGGGCTCCTCGGGGGGCGCGGCGGCCGGATCGGTGATCACCAGCGCGTCGGGCGGCGGCGGCTCGGCCGGCGGCGCCGAGGTCGCCTGCGGAGGCTGCTCGGGCGGCGGCTCTTCTTTGGGGGGCGGCGGCGGTGCAGCCGGAGCCTCGTCGACCTGCTGCACAGGGTCAACCGTCGGCTCGTCGACGATGTCGACGTAGAGGTCATCCTCGGGGATGTTCTGGAGGTAGACGACCGCGCGGGGGGTGGTCTCGGGCAGCTCGAAGCTCGGCAGGGTCGGGCGCCAGAGCAGCGCGAGCAGAGGCAAGATGAACCACAGGGAGACGAAGATCGTCGTCCCTGAGGCCTGCAGCGTGTCCCGCAGCCACTCCCAGACCCGCTGCCGCACCCCGACCTCCACCCGCGCCCCTAACGCAGCGCTCCGCGCCGCCGCGCTGCGGCGCAACGTGCGGCCGCTCCCCTGCTTACGCGGGCCCGGCGGGGCCCGTGTGACGATAGCCGCGCGCAGCGCGCCCTCGCTGGCCAGCGGTGCGGACGGGGCCCCGCCGCTGGAATAGCAGGGCGGCCGGCGGGGGCTGGCGCTGGCCTCGCGGAGGGCGACACGTGGCTTCGAGCCGATCACTGCCGGTGCGCATCCTCATCGCGCTGGCGCGCACCTTCGCGATGTTCGTCGTGGGGTTCACCATCACCTTCGCGGTGGTCGCGTGGCCGCGGTGGATCATGGCCCGCGACGAGGCGGTCGAGATGGCGCGGGCCCACCTCCGCCACGACGTCGCGCACCCCGGCTGGAGTTTTCCCGGCCGGGTGTGGAGCGACGCCGTCCCGCTCGAGGGCACCAGCAAAGAGCGCCTCGTGCTCGAGGCCCGCGCCCGCGGCTACGTCGAGGCCTGCCCGCCCAAGCGCCCCGGCGAGGTCTGCACCAAGACCGGCACCGTCTCGCTGCGGGGCGGGCTCTTCGCCGAGGGCCCCCAGCCGCCGGGTGACCAGGGCTGGACCCGTCCCCTCGCGCTCGAGCCGGTGCAGATCGGCACCCTGATGGGGCCAGACGCCGAGCTGCGGTGGCACCTGCCCCTCGCCGAGGCACCGCGGCACCTCATCGCCGCGCTGCTCGCCGCCGAAGACCGGGCCTTCTATGACCACCACGGCGTCAACTTCAGCGGCATGGCCCGCGCGGCTTGGGCCAACACCCGCGGCGTCGGCGTGCAGCAGGGCGCCAGCACGCTGACCATGCAGGTGGTGCGCAACCTCTCGCAAGACAAAGAAAAGACCCTGCAGCGCAAGCTCCGCGAGATGATGGCCGCGCTGGCCATCGACACCGAGCTCGGCAAAGACATCATCCTGCAGATCTACCTCGACGCGCCCTACCTCGGCCAAGATGGCTCGATGAGCATCTGCGGCTTTGAAGCCGCGTCTTGGTACTACTACGGTGTGAGCGCCCGCGACATGAGCCTCGGCCAAGCGGCGACGCTGGCGAGCATCCTGCCCGCCCCCGGCCGCTTCTCGCCCGAGAAGCACCCCGAGGTCGCCAAAGAGCGCCGCGACCGCACGCTGCGGACCATGGCCGAGCTCGGCTGGCCCGCCGCCGAGGTGCAAGTGGCGCTGGCCGAGCCGGTCGTCGCCCGCCGCCACCAGCTCCCGCCCGACCGCCACGCCGCCTACCTGCAGGCCACCCGCCAGTGGCTCGAGGCCAACGTCGACCCGGGCGTCGTCTATGGCAGCGGCCTCGACGTGTTCACCGCGCTCGATCTGGTCGCCCAAGAGAGCTCTGACACGGTGATCCCGCAGGGGCTCAAGTTCCTCGAGGGCGCGGTCGGCCGCCGCAAGCAGCCCCTCGAAGGCGCGGGAGCCGTGGTGTCGAGCGTCACGGGGTACCTGGTCGCCGCGTATGGCGGCAGCCAGCGGCTCCCCACCGACTTCAACCGCGCGACCCAGGCCCGGCGCCAGGCGGGCAGCAGCCTCAAGCCGCTGACCTACGCCCACGCCTTCTCGCTGCGCGCGCCCGACGGCAGCCGGCGCTTCCACGCCGCGAGCACCGTCCGCAACGACAAGCACGTTTTTCCCAACACCGATGGTTGGTCACCCCGGAACATCTCGGGCGACTACAGCAGCACCAGCTCGCTGGCCATGGGCCTCGCCTGGAGCCAAAACGTCGCCACTGCCAGTGTTCTCGAAGCGAGCGGCGGCCCCGTTCCCCTCAAGGTCTTCGCCAAGGGGCTCGGCTACGACACCGGCCATTGGCGCGACGAGCTCGGCTTGGCCCTCGGATCGGCCGAGGTCACCCCGCTCGAGCAGGCGCGGTTCGTCGCCACGGTCATCGGCGGGGGCAAGCTCGCCTCGGGCCGGCCGGTGGTCACGGCGGTCGACGTCGGCGGGACGGTGCGGGTCGCGCCCGAGGGCGAGCGCGCCCAGGTGATGCGGCCCGAGGACGCCGCGCTGACCCGCGGCCTCATGCGGCTGGTCATCGAGTACGGCACCGGCGGGGCCAGCCGCGGCGGGCTCGGCAAGGGCGGCTACGGCGGACCGGCCATCGGCAAGACCGGCACCACCGACAGCGAGAAGGACCTCTGGTTCATCGGCGGAACCCCGGCCTACGCCGCGGCCCTGTGGCTCGGCTACGACCAGCCCGAGCGGATCGGCGCCAGCGCGTCCGACTTCGCCGCGCCGGTCTGGGGCTGGTGGGCCAACGCGCTGCACCGGGGCGTGGCCCAGAAAGAGTTCGGCGGGGTCAAGACCCGGGGGGTCGCGGTCTGCACGCAGACCGGCAAGCACGGGAACGGGACCTGCCGGATGATCGGCGCCCCCTTCCTCGAGGGCGAGAAGCCCGGGCCCGGCGGCTGCCCGATCTCGCACCCGCCGCCCGATCCCGAGGCGCCCGACCGCGAGAACTTCTGGGAGCGCCGCGAGCGCATGCGCCTCGAGCGCGAGGCCGCCGCCTCCGGTGTGCCGCTCCCCGCGCCGGCCGGCCCGCCGGGTCCTCCGGCTGAGCCCTGAACGTGGCCGCCTCGGCCGCGGGGCGCTTCGGGATCGCCCTGCTGGGCGTGATTGTCGTGATGGCCCTCGCTTGGCCCCGCCCGGGCTGGGCCGCCCGCTGGTCGTGTGGCGGCCGCGAGCGGCGCGCGCTCAGCGCCCTGCGCGCCGCCGACAGCGCCCCCGCCGACCGCGCCTGGGCCCTGCGCCTCGCCGCGCGCCCCAGCGCCTGTGGGGCGCTGCAGCTCGAAGGCCTGGCCCAGCGCGGCCAGACCGACCCCCGGCGGGCCTCGGTCGAGGCGGCGCTGCTGCTGCGGCGCTGGCCCGACCGGCCAGAGCTGCTGGCGTTGACCGTCGAGCTCGAGCTGCGGGCCGGCGAGCTGGACCGGGCGGCGACCCGCCTGACCGGGTGGGAGCGGCGGCGCCCCCGCGCGCCCGAGCCGCGGGCCCTGCGGGTCTGGCTGCAGCTCGCCCAGGGAGAGACCGACGCCGCGGCGCGCACCGCCGAGCTGCTGCCGGCGGGTCACCCGGCCGCCCTCTGCGCCGAGGTGCTGCGGAGGGGCGGTCCACCCGCCGATCCGGCCTGCGCCGCCGCGCCCGCGCCGCCGCGGAGGGCCGCCCGGGCGGTGTCTCCGTCCACGCCCGAGCGCGGGCTGACCGGGCTCTATGTCGGCGGGGCCCCGCCGCCTGCGGGCTTGGGCGAGGCGCTCGCCGCCGCCCAGGCCGACTGGCGCGCCGGGCGGCACGCGGCGGCGCTCGCCGCGCTGGCGCAGCTGCAGCGGGTCCACCCCGGAGAGCCAGCCTTGGCCCTGCTGGCCCTGCGGTGGGGGCCCAAGGCCGAGGCGGCCGAGGGGCTGCGGGCCTTGCTCGCCGCCAAGCCCGCGCCCCGGAGCGCGCGGCCGCTGACCGGCACCGACGCGGCGCTCGGCGCGGTGATGGGCCGCGCAGCCGCTGATCTCGCGCTGTTGCTGCTCGAGCAGGGTGACCCCGAGGGCGCCCGCGCGGTGCTCGACGCGGCGGCCGCCCGGCACGGCCCCAGCCCGGCGGTGGTGGCGGCCCAGCGCCGGGTGCGCGCGGTCGCCCCGGCCGGGCCCGCGATCACCCCGTGAGCCTGTTCAGGTGTTGACCCCGTGTTGCCTGACAGATTATGGTAGCTCTGTCGGGGGTGGACATGGCGACCAGCGGGGCGAGGCCAGGAGAGCGTCCGGGCGAAGGGCCGGGTGAGGGGGGCGCCGGCGCGCGCCGCGAGGTCGGCGCGGTCGGGGCCTACCGGCTCGAGGCGCCGCTCGGCCAAGGCGGCATGGGGGCGGTCTTCTCGGCCCGGCTGGCCGGCAGCAGCGCGCCGGTCGCGATCAAGCTGCTGCCGCGGGCCTCGGTGGCCGACCGCTGGTCGCGGCTGCGCTTCCAAGAAGAGGTGCGGGCGGTCGCCCGCCTCTCGCACGAGAACATCGTCGAGGTCTACGACCAGGGCGAGCTCGACCACGAGCTGCGCCTGCCGGGCGCGGCGGCGGCCGCGGCGGTCGAGGGCGGCTTCGGCCCCGGCAGCCTGTGGCTGGCGATGGAGCGGGTGCGCGGCGCCTCGCTGAGCCCCGCCCGGGGGCGGGCCCGCTGGCCCTATGTGCGCGCCGTGCTGGTCGGCATGCTGCGGGGCCTGGCCCACAGCCACGCCCGCGGCCTGCTGCACCGAGACATCAAGCCCGCGAACGTGCTGGTCGAGAACGACTACCACCACGATGATCCTGGCCGGGTGGTGCTGGTTGACTTCGGCCTCGCCCGGGCGGTGGCCGAGGCCCCCGACCCCGAGGACCGCGCGGTGGTCGTCGGCACCGCCGGCTACATGGCGCCCGAGCAGCTCAGCGGCCTCGACGAGCAGTTCGGGCCGTGGACCGACCTGTTCGCGGTCGGCTGCCTCGCTTGGTCGCTGTGCTCTGGCGCGCCGCCGTGGGGCGGCGGCCACGGCTTCACCTCGCTGCTGCGCGAGCTGCGCGAGCAGCCGATGCCTGCCTTCTTCGCCCGTCACCCGGTGCCGCCGGGCCTTGAGGCGTGGCTCAGCTGGCTGCTGCAGCCCGACCCGCGCGACCGCCCGCGCCGGGCCGCCGACGCCCTGCGCGCCCTGCTGGCGATCGACGCCGGCCCGTTGGCGGGGCCGGCGCTGCGCCTCGCCGCCCGCCCTGGGCCCCCGCCGGCCGAGCCCCCCCTGATCACCCCGGCGCCGCGGGCCGCGGGCGGGGCCGGGCTCGGGCTGTTCCGCTTGCGGCAGCCGCCGCTGATGGGCCGCGAGGCCGAGCAGCGGGCGCTCTGGGCCGCCGCGGTGGCGGGCCTGGCGGGCGCGCCGGCCCTCTGCTTGGTCGAAGGGGCGCCGGGCGCGGGCAAGTCGGCGCTGCTCCGCTGGCTGGCCGAGCAGCTCAGCGAGCAGGGCCTCGCTGACATCTACACCGTCCAGCACGCGGATCCGCCCGGTCCCGACGCCGGCCTCGCCGCCGCGGTGCGCCGCTGGCTCGGGCTGTGGGGGCCGCTGGACGCCGATCCGCACGGCGTGCTCGGCCGCGTCGACGCGCAGGCCCAGCGCCTGGGCCTCGAGCCGCGCGCGCTGCGGCGGCTCGCCGGCCTCGGCGGCGCCGCCGACGCGGGCTTCGACCGGGTGGGCGCGCTGCTCGGGCTGCTGCGGGCGCTGTCGGGCGACCGACCGGCGGTCCTGTTGCTTGAAGATCTGCAGTGGGGCGCCGACGCGGCGGGCGTGCTCGCCCAGGTGCTCGAGCGCCAAGGCGGCGGACCGCCCGTGCTCGCCGCGGCCACCGCGCGGGTCGGCGCCGAGCTCGGCCCGCTGGCCCGCTGGGCGGCGGCGCCAGGGGCGGCCCACCTGCGCCTCGCGCCGCTGCTCCCGGGCCACCAACGGCAGCTCGCGGCGCAGCTCTTGCCCCTGCCTGACGCCGATCTCGACACCCTGGCCTTGCGGGCCCAGGGCAGCCCCCTGCTCTTGCTGCAGCTGCTCGAGATCTGGGTCGACGCCGGCCAGCTCCGCGCCGAGGGGCCGCGCCTGCAGCGCGCCGGCGACGAACGCAGCCTTCCGGCCGATCTGGCCGCCACCTGGCGGGCCCGCCTCTCGCCTGCCCTGCGCCGCGCCGGCGACGGCGCCCGCGACCTCATCGAGATCGCAGCGGTGTTGGGCTTTCAGGTCGACGGCGACGAGTGGGTGGCGGCGGCGGGGCCCGGCGGCGGGGCCCGCTGCGCAGCCCTGCTCGACCACCTCGCGGCGGCGGGCCTCGCCCTGCCTGAGGCCGCGGGCGCTCCGGGCTCGTTCCGCTTCGCCCACGCGCTGCTGCGCGAGGCGGTGCTCGCCGAGGCCGAGGCCGCCGGGCGCCTTGACCGGGCCCGCGCCGCCTGCGTCGACGCCCTGCTGCCGCGGCCGGCGGCCTGCCTGCGGGCCGGGCGCCTGCTTTTGGCGCTCGGGCAGCCGGATCGGGCGGTGGGGCCCCTCGACGAGGGCGCTTGGCGCGCGGTCCTCGACAGCGACTTCTTGTTGGCCGCCGACGCGCTGCGCGCGCGGGCCCGGGCGCTGGCCGGGGCGCAGGCCGCGCCCGCCGATCCGCGGTGGGTGCAGGGCTGGCTGACCGAGGCCCGCGTGGCCCGCCGCCGCGGCGCCTGGGACGAGGCCCGGGCGGCCGCCGACCGCGCGGCGGTGGGCGCCCGCCAGCACCAGCACCGGGCCCTGCTCGTGCAGGCCCTGCGCGAGCAGAGCCGGATCGCCCAGGTCGAGGACCGCCCCCACCAGGCCCTGCTCTACGCCAAAGACGCGCTGCAGCACGCCCTGCGGGTGGGTGAGCCCGACAGCCTCGCCTGGTGCCGCCGCGATCTGGGCCTGCTCGAGGTGGCGGCGGGGCACCGCGGCGCGGCGGTCGACACCAGCCTCGCCGCCGCCCAGGTGCACTTCCAGTCCACCGACGAGCCCTTTGGCGCAGCGAGCTGCTTGTTGGCGCGGGCCCAGCACAACCAGCGCGAGGGCAACCGCGCCCAGGCCGAGGCCCAGCTGCGCTTGGCCCGCGGCCTCTACGCCCGCGCCGCCGAGCGCCAAGAGCCGGCGTCGGCCTGGGCGGGGCTCGGCGAGGTGGCCCGCCTGTCGGGGCGCCCGGCCGAGGCCGCCCGCTGGCTGGATGCGGCCCGGCAGCGGCTGTCGGCGATCGGCCACCCCGGCCTCCCCCGGCTGCAGCTGCACCTCGCCGATGTCGAGCTGCAGCGGGGCCGGGCCCGCGCGGCCCGCCTCGCCTTGCCCGCCGGGCCCGGCGTCGGCGAGGATGGCCTTTGGTGGGCGATCCTCGGCTGGCTGGCCCTGGCCGAAGGTGAGGGGGCGGGCTGTGCGGCGCGGTGGACCCAGGGGCCCGCGCGCCCCGAAGCCCTGCTCGATCCTGAGGTCGCCGAGCTGGCCGAGCGCTGCGCCCGGGCGGCCAGCGCGGCCGGCGCGGCAGAGGCCTGCGCTGCGGCCTGGGCGGCGGCGGGCCGGGCCTGGACCGGGCTCGGCTGGGGCCGGCGCGCCCGCGTCGCTGAGGCGCGGGCGGCGGCGGTCTTCGGCGCGCTCAGCCCCGAGGCGGAGTCGACGCGGCGTTGAGCAGGCGACCCGGCCGCTGCGCGCCCCCCGTGCGGGGCGGCCGGCGCGGCGGGCGGGCCGCCCATCGTTCTGGCGGCTCTTCGGGCTCGTCGCCGATGGGCATGGGCGTGGGGGCGGCGCGGAGACCGGCGGGGACCTGCTCACTGGGCATGCAACACCTCCTCGGGCCCGGAGGCCTCTTCACCGTAGTTCACCCACCAGATCAACCAGGCGCCCGTGAGGCCCCCCAGGATCATGGAGCCCTGCGCGACGTCCAGCCACCCCTCGAGCAGGCCCGCGGTCATGAGCAGCACCGCGCCGACGAAGAGGAAGGGGGGCAGAGCCGCGGGCATGGTGAGCTCCAGGGGAGTGGGGGGAGGGGATG
>JBJONS010000589.1:0-8306 GCA_046051725.1 Pseudomonadota bacterium
CCATGTACGCGGCCCACCCGATGTCGAGCTGCCGCATGGGCCTCGACCCGGCCAGCCACCCGATCGGCCCCGACGGGCAGTCCCATCACTTCAAGGGCCTGTTCATCTCCGACGCCAGCATCTACCCCACGAGCCTGGGGGTCAACCCCCAGCTCACCACCATGGCCGCCGGCACCCTCATCGCCCGTGGCATGGTCGGGGCGGCCTAGGGCGTGCGGCCGCTCGAAGCGGGCCTGAGCCTGCGGAGCTGGCGCCTCGAGCGCCGCCTGGGGGTGGGCAGCGCCGGCGAGGTCTGGCTGGCCCGGGACGGGAGGGGCGCTGTGGTGGCGCTCAAGGCGTCCCCGCGCCTGGACAACGAACAAGAGCAGGCCTTCCGCCGGGAGTTTGAGCAGCTCCGCACGCTGCGCCTGCCCAACGTGGTGCGGGTCTTCGACTGCGGCGGCGACCAGGGCTACATCTTCTTCACGATGGATGTGGCCGAGGGCGAGCCCTTCGACAAGCACGTGCAGCGCGGCTCTTCGCTCGCCTCGCGCGTCCGTCGGCTCGCCAGCGCGGGCGCCCAGGTCGCCCGGGCCCTGGCCTCGATCCACCGGCTCGAGCTGGCCCACCGCGACATCAAGCCAGCCAACGTGCACGTCAGCCCCGACGGGCGGGCGACCGTGCTCGACTTCGGCACGGCCCGGTTTGGCACGGCCCCCGATCAAGGCGAGCTGGTCGGCACGGCCGCCTACATGGCGCCCGAGCAGCGGGTCGGCCTGCCCCATGACCATCGCGTCGATCTGTACGCGCTGGGCGTCGTTTTGCACGAGGCGCTGAGCGGTGTGCCGGCCAGCCGCCACACGCCGGGCCGGCCCCGCAGCCCGCTGCTGATGCTCGGCGCGGCCGTGCCCCGGGCGCTCAGCTGGCTGGTCGACCGCTTGCTCTCGCTGGACCCCGCCGCGCGCCCGCGGGCCGAAGAGTGCGAGGCCCTGCTCAGCGCGGTCGCCGCCCGGGCCCCCTTGGCCCCCGCGCCCTGGCCCGAGCCGCCGGTCTACGTCGGCGACCCCACCCGCCTGCTCGCCGGGAGCGCCGTGGTGGTGGGCGCTCCCGGCTCGGGTCGGCGCCGGATGGTGCAAGAGGCCCGCTGGCACTGGTTCCGGCGTGGCTACCGCTCGCTGGCCGGACACTGCCGGGCCGACCAGCCTTTTGGCGCGCTCCGCCAGATCCTCCGCGAGCTGTTCGCCGTGGCCGACCCCGCGGCGCGCCGGGCGCTCGCCGGCCCGGAAGCGGCCGTGCTCCAGGCGATCTGGCCTGACCTGCCCGTGCAGGTCGACCGCCCCGCCGCCTGGCCGCCGGACCCGGTCGAGGCCGCCGCGGCCCTGGCCGCGACCTTCGGCCGCGCCGGCCCCCTCGCCGTGGTGCTCTGGCAGGCCGATCAGGCCGACATCGGCACCGCGACCCTGCTGCCGCCCCTGGCCCGGGCGCTGCCCGACACGGTCCCGCTGTGGGCCACCGCCCGCCGGCCGGTCGCTGGGCTGCGCCCGATCCAGCCGCCGCCCTGGGGCGCGGCCGAGGAGGCCGAGGTGGTGGCCGCGCTGCTGCCGCCGGGCGCCGCCCTGCCGCCGGGCGAGTCCAAGGCGCCGCTGTGGAGCTGCGCGCGGGCCTGGCGGGCCCTGGCCGCCGCGCGGGGCGAGGCAGGTCCGTTCATCGAGCTGAGCGGCGAGCGCTCGGGCTGGGACCTGCCCCTGCTCAGCCTGCTCGAAGAGCCCTTCCCCGCCGCGCTCGCCCACACGCTCTCTCCGCACATCACCGCGCTCATCGAGGCCGGGCACCTCACCCCGACCACCCCCGACGGCGCCCCGCGCCCGGCCGGCGGCCGCGACGACGACGCCGAGGCCACCGACACCACCGACCTGCTCAAAGGTGCGGGCGCCCGCAGCCCCGGCCACCTTCGCTTCGCCGACCGGGGCACCCGGAAACTCGCCGCCGCGCTCGCGGATCGCCTGCCTGACGCCACCTTGCGCGTCGCGCAGGCCACCCTGCAGATGCCGCCCAGCCCCGACCGGGCCCTGCGGGTGGCCCAAGAGGCGCTGGACGCCGGCGTGATCCGCCCCGAGCAGCTCGCCGCGGCGGTCCGGGTCGCCCTCGACCGCGGCAACCCCGCCGAGCTGGACCGCTGGCTGCAGCTGCAAGAGCTGCACGGCGGGGCCGACGACTGGCTCAGCGACTACGCCCGCCTGATCGTCAATTTCGAGCGTCTGCCCCCGCCGGTGCGGCGGGCCGAGCTGCGCCAGCTCGCCGCCCGCGCCGAGAGCGACGAGCAGCGCGCCCTCTCGGTCTACCTGCAGGTGCGCGACGAGGCCCGGGCCGGCGACCCCCGCCTGGCCATCCAGCTCGCCCTGCCGGCCGCGGCCCAGCTCTCGGCCGGCGCGCCGCGCATCGCCTCGATGCTGCTGCGCGAGGTCTCCCTCTGCCGGCTCGAGCTCGGCGCCCACGACGAGGCGGTGGACGAGGCCCTGCAGGCCCGCCAGCTCGCGCGCATCGCCGCCGGAGGGCGGGGCGCGCCGCTGAGCCACGCCGAGGTCGAGGCGGGCACGACGCTGTCGGCGGCGCTGATCTACACGGGTCGCCTCGGCCAAGCGGCCGAGTTCTGCGCGGCCGAGGCCGAGCGCTGCGCAGAGGCCGGGCTGCCCCGCGGAGAGGGCGCGCTGCAGGCCAACCTCGCCATCGCCCAGCTCTACGCCGGGGACCGGGCCGGCGCGGCCGACGCCGCGGCGCGCTGCCGGGCGGTCCAGGCCCGCCACGGCGACCCGCTGGTGGCGGCCATCAACATGGTCACCTCGGCCCGCTTGGCCGTCGAGCTCGGCGATCTGGTCGAGGGCCACACCCGCCTCGACGAGGCCCTGACCCTGGCCCGCGCGCTGAACCTGCCGGCCCAGCAGTGGGAGTGCCACGCCATCGCGCTCGAGAGCGCCCTGCAGCGCGCCGATCAGACCGAGGCCCGCCGTGCGCTGCGCGCCGCCGCCGCCCTGCCCCAGCGCGGCGAGCTCGACCCTTGGCCCGCCGCGCTCGGCCGCTGGCGCTGGATGACCGGCGACCTTGCCGGCGCGCTCGAGGCCACCGCCCTGCCCCGCCGCGGGCACGGGGCGGCCGCCGCCCACGTCGAGCGGGCGCGGCTGTGGCTGGTCAGCGGCCAGTACGAGCGCGCCGGCGACGAGGCCGAGGCCGCCGCCGCGCTGTGCGCCGCCGCGGGCTTCGCTGAGCTGCAGCGCTTCGCCGAGCTGGTCGCCGCCGCCGCCGCCGCGGTCGACGACGCGGCCTGGGCCCAGCGGGCCCGCGGCACCGGCCAGAGCCGCTGGGTGCACCTGTACTTGGGCGCGCTGCACCTCGACGCCATCCGCCGCCGGCTGCGCCGCGAGAACGTCGACGCGCTGCTGCGGGTGCTGCGCCAGCGGGCCCAAGACGTCGGCCACAAGCTGTACGAGGCCCTCGCCCGCGAAGAGGGCTGGTAGGCGACGCCGGTCACCGGCCCCCGGGGGCAGGGCCGCCCGCGCGCCGCGTGTGGTAGCGTCCGCCCCACGATCTGCGCGGAGCGCTCTATGTCCTCAATCGCTGCGGTCCGCACCGCGCGCCTCCCCCCGCTCCGCGCTGCGCTCGCGGCGGCGCTGCTGACCTCCTGTGACGACGGGGGGCGTCGCCTCCGGACGATCGACCAAGTCTACGCCGACACGCTGCGCCAGTTTGACCGGGACGGCGACGGGAAGCTCCAGCAGATCGAGCTGCTGCAGGTCGATCCCACCCAGAGCGCACGGGGGATGGACGCCGACGCCGACGGCGAGGTGACGGTGCCCGAGCTGCGGCAGTGGATCGAGCTCACCCACCCCCGACCGCCCATGATCAAGCCCAACGCCGCTGGGGATGGCAAGCTGCCTGTCCCCCCTGGGGGTCCGCTGCCGCCCAACGGCGCCCCCGGCATGCTCCCGGCGGGCGGTGGTCCGGTCGGCCCGCCCTACGGTCCGGGCCCCCAGGGTGGGGCCGTGCCCCCGGACTGGCGACCCCAGGGCCAGCCGTTGCCGGCCGGCGGAGCCATGCCTCCCCCGTCCGGGAGCACGCAGCCTCCCCCGCCGGCGGGCCCCGTGCCTCCCCCAGCGGGGGGCTCCACACCCCCTCCCCCGGGGGTCGTGCCGCCGCGCCAGGGCGCGGCAGCTGGGGGTGGGCGGTGATCCTCCTGCCGCTGCTGCTCGCCTGCGCGGACCCGCCGCCGCCGACACGGCCCAATATCCTGTTGATCTCGCTTGACACCGTTCGGGCAGACCACACCAGCCTCGGCCGGACCGACCGCGACACCACCCCCACCCTCCGCGGCTTGGCCGCGGGCGGCACCACCTTTTCGCGGGCGTTCAGCCAGTCCAACGAGAGCGCCTACTCCCACGGCGCCCTCTTCACCGGCCGCTACGCCACCGAGCTGGCCGTCCCCGCGTACGAGACCTACGCGCTGCCGGGCACCGCCGACCTCGCGAGCGAGGTGCTGCGGGCCCACGGCTACGCGACCGCGATGTTCTCGGCCGGGGGCCACGTCGACGCCGCCTTCGGCTTCGACCAAGGATGGGACCACTTCTCGGCCGAGTCGGGCTTCGGCTCGCTGTTCGACACCGCGCCCAAGGCCGAGGCCTGGATCGGCCAACAGCCGGTGGGCCCCGCCGCGGCGCCCTGGTTCGTGTTCCTGCACGCCTACGACGCCCACCGCCCCTACGTCCGCCGCGGCCCGTGGGACCACGCGTTCAACGCGACGCTCGGCAGCCCGCTCGCCGAGCTGCTCGCCTCGAGCCCCTGCGTGTCCGAGATGGTCATCCGCGACAAGCTCCACCCCGACGTCATCCCGACGTGGTTCGCGCACACTGGCGGAGCGCAGATCCTGAGCCTATCGACCTACGACCGCCTGCAAGAGGCCGCGCCGACCGGCCGCAGCATCACCGTCCCCGCAGCGGACGTCGCGCACGTCAAAGACCACTACGACGGCGGTCTGCTCTACGTCGACACCCTGCTCGGCGCGACCCTCGCGCGGCTACAGGCCGCCGGCGCCCTCGACAACACCGTGGTGCTGGTGGTGAGCGACCACGGCGAGGACCTGCTCGACCACGGCTTCATGAACCACCGCACCGGACTGACCGACAGCACGACCCGGGTGCCGATGGTGGCCTGGGGCCCAGGCTTCTCTGGCGGCGGGCCCAAGGTCGTCGATGGCCTGGTCGAGGCGCGCGACGTGGCCGCCACACTGTTCGCCATCGCCGAGGCCCGCCCGCCGGTGGGCAGCGGGGGGCGCGACCTGCGGGCGCTCGCCGCCGGCGCCGCCCCGCCGCTCGACGCGGTCTTCATCGAGGGCGTGATGGACCAGCTCTCGGTGCGCACCGGGACCCACCGGCTCACGGTGAGCGAGATCGACCTCAAGGGCGATGTCCCCGCCGCGCTGCGGGCGCTGAAGCCGGGCGACCCCCGCCTCACGCTCTACGATCTGGTCGCCGACCCCGCCGAGCAGGTCGACCGCAGCGCCGCGGAGCCCGCGCAGACCGCGCG
Organism: Pseudomonadota bacterium; assembly: GCA_046051725.1. GTDB lineage: Bacteria > Myxococcota_A > UBA796 > UBA796 > UBA2385 > JAEUKK01. Next base: position 5,554 of record JBJONS010000589.1, read on the forward strand.
CCTGCTCACAGCGCTCATCGACTGGCGCGCGGGCCTCACCACCGGCACCCACGCGCTCGCGCAGGGAGAGGTGCCCGACGCCGTCGCCGCCGAGCTCCGCGCCCACGGCTACTGGGGCGCGGCCCCGGCGGCGCCCACCCCTGGGGCCGCCGACGCGGCAGCCGCCGCAGCGCCGGCCCCGACGACCCCGCCCAAGGACCACTGCCAAGACCGCTTTGCGCTCGAGCGGCTGGTGCCCCGGTGAGCCGTACGCGCGCGGCAGCGGCGCTCGCCGGCCTCGCCGCGGCCTGCGGGCATGGGGGCCCGGCGGGGCCGACCCCGAACATCCTGCTGGTGTCGATCGACACCGTGCGCATGGACCACACGACGCTGGGCGGGCTGCGCGACACGACGCCCAACCTCGCCGCCCTGGCCGCGGCGGGCACGTCCTACTCCCGCGCCTTTTCGGTGGCCAACGAGTCCTTGTTCAGCCACGCCGCGCTGTTCACCGGAAGGTACCCCTCTGAGGTCGCGCCCCCCGACTACACGCGCTTCCGCGTGCCCAAGGGCGCGGGGACCGTCGGCGCGATCCTCAAGCTCTATGGCTATGACACCGCAGCGTTCACCGGCGGTGGGCACGTCATCGCGGCCTTCGGCTTCGACGAGGGCTTCGACAGCTTCGCCGCGGCGCCCGGCGAGCTGAGCTTCGGCAGCTTCTACGACAGCGTGCCTGAGGCCCTCGCCTACATGCGCGAGCACACCGAGCGCCCCTGGTTCGTGTTCGTGCACGGCTACGACGCCCACACGCCCTACGCGCAGGTGGGCCCCTTCGCCCACCGCTGGAGCCCCGGCACGCCGCCCATCCGCGAGGGGCTCATCGCCGACCCGCTGGCCCTCGAGCAGCTCCGCGGGTCGACCTACTTCCCCGACCGCAGCCCCACCGACTTCGTCCACGCGGCGGGCCGGACGATGCTGTCCACCGACTTCTACACCCTGCCGGCGACCCCGCAGCCGGGCGAGCGGTCCGAAGAGCTGCGCCGCGACGAGGTGGCGCACATCCTCGACCACTACGACAACGGCGTCAGCTACGCCGACCACTGGCTTGGCGTCCTGCTCAGCGAGATCGACCTCGACCAGACCCTGGTGGTCGTGGTGAGCGACCACGGCGAGGACCTGCTCGACCATGGCTACGTCAACCACCGGGCCGGCCTCTGGGACTCGACGCTGCGGGTGCCCCTGGTGGTCGCGGGGCCCGGGGTGCCCCAGGGCCTCGTCGAGGACGGCCTGGTCGACCTGCGCAGCGTCGCGCCCACGCTGCTCACCGCCGCCGGCGCCGCGCTGCCCGAGGGGATGCGGGCGCCCCCCCTCCAAGCGCGCCCGGTCGCCGAGGCGGTCTTCGCCGAGGGCGTGATGGACATGATCTCTGTGCGGACCGCCCTGACCCGCTTGACGCTGTCCAAGGCGCGCCTGGTCGACGGCACCCCCGACCTCGCCACGCGCGGGCTCACCGACGGTGACTTCTCGTTGTTCAACGAGCCCGGCCCGGCCGACCAGCTCAACGACCCGCAGCAGGTCCAGAACGCGCGGGATCTGCGCGGGCTGCTCGTGCAGTGGCGCGCCGGCTTGACCCCGGCGGGCGCCCAAGCGGTCGCCCCCGACCGCGCCGCGCTGCTCGAGCGCCTCCAGGGCGAGGGCTACTTCACGCCAGCGCCCACGCCGCCCGCAGGACCCGGGGGGCAGCAGCCGCCGCCACCCCCTCCGCCCGCTGGGGGTTGAGGCGCCCGTCTTGGGCTCAGGGCACGCCGACCGGCCAGGTCCAGCCCTGCGCGGCCCAGGGCCCGCGCAGCTGATCGAGGAGCTGCCGGCTCTCGGCGCTGTCGAGGGCGCCGGTCAGGGCGGCGCGCTGGAGCTGCTCGGGGTCGAGCGGCGGCGCTGCGCCCGCCGCGGTGAGGGCGCTGTGCATCCAGCCGAGGACCTCGAGGACGAGGAGCGCGTCGGGGCCGAGCACCCCGACCGCGGGGGGCGGCGGGAGGGTCCGCGGGGCCTGGGCGCCGTCGAAGCGCTGGCCGTCTTGGCCCCGCGCGAGGCGGAGGAGCTCGGCCGCGTCGAGGTCACCGTCCCGGTCGAGGTCCACGGCGCTGAAGGGCGGGCCGGCGTAGCGGCGCCCGACGTACTCGGCCCGCGACACGACCCCGTCCTGGTCGTCATCGAACAGCGGGCGGTGGCGCGCGGCGGCCTCGTCGGCCCCCCAGCTGCCCGGGAGCCAGCGGCAGGCGCCGGCGCCCACGGCGACCGCGAGCAGCGCGGATGCGGTCGCGCGCTTCACTGGGGGTGATCCTCGGCGCGCAGGCTGGACCGCCAGTCGGCCAGCGCCGCCCGCAGCGACGGCCCGGCGGCCGGGTCGCCGGTGAGGCGCAAGCCCGCGCCGTCGATGGGGCTCGCGGCGATCAGCGCCGGGGCGAGCGGATGGCGGGCCGACAGGCCCTCGGCGGTCAGCCGGGCGGTCGGGCCCCGGGCCGAGAGCAGCCGCAGGGCCCCCTCGCTGAAGATGGCCTCTGGCGCGACAAAGGGCGCATGGCCATCGGAATCAATCAAGGGCAGCAGCGAGCGGCCGCGCGCGCCGGGCAGCGGCGGGGCGCCGATCATCGCCAGCACGGTGGGCGCGACGTCGATGAGCCCGACGAGGGCGCCCTCGTCTCGGCCCGCAGCGCCCCCGGGCGGCCGCACCATCAAGGGCACGTGCAGGTTCACGTCATCGAGGCCAAGGCGGTGGC
>JBJONS010000590.1:0-4476 GCA_046051725.1 Pseudomonadota bacterium
CCGTGCCCGCGGGCGCGACCGGCGACCTGCGGGTGGCGGTGTCGACCAGCGGCGGCGCGGTCGCCAGCATCTTGACCCTGCCGGTCAGCGGCGCGGCCGCCGGGGCCTGGGGCGGAGCGCCCGCCGGAGCCGCGCAGCCGGCCCAGCCGGCCCAGCCCGCCCAGCCGGCCCAGCCCGAGGCGCTGAAGGAGCCCAAGCAGCCCAAGCCCGCCGGCGAGTTCACCTGGCTGCGGGCCAGCGCCGGCTACAGCGGCGGCGTGTACAGCTACTTCGAGCGCAGCACGCTGACCGACGGCCCGATCTACGACGGCGAGGTCAACGTCGGCTACGGCGACGTCGACACCGCCAAGACCGCCGGCTTCGACCTGCACGGGCGCGCCTGGCTGCCGATGCTCGACTATGTCGGCTTCGACGCCGGCTACCGCCTGACCCGCTGGTCGATCCAGATGCCCGAGGGCTTCGACGATCCGATCAAGGACGGCATCTCGCGCGCCTGGGGCAAGGCGCTGGGCCGCTACCACTACGACAGCGGCAAGCACCGGATCTCGGGCGGCGGCTCGATCGGCTTCCAGACCAGCGACTTCATGTACTTCCGCGTCGACCGCTCGGATGACCCCGAGGTCAACGACGTGCTGAACTACGACCAGCTGGTCACGGTCGGCCCGACGCTGGGCTTCGAGGCCAGCTACGAGCTGGGCAAGCAGTTCTACGCCCAGGCCGGCTACGAGATGGGCTTCACCGACTTCAACGGCATCTTCTCCGACGCCTTGTCGATGGAGCTCGGCTACGCGCTCAACGACTTCCTCTACGTCACGGGCAACGCCGGCCGCTTCCACCGGTCGACGCGCATCTACTACGGTGACAACAAGGACTACGTCGGCGATCTCGAAGACAACCTCTGGAGCTTCGGCCTCGGCCTCGGCTACCAGCGCTGACCCACGGGGGCCCGCGCCCCCGAGGCATCGGCCCCGCCGCCCCGCACCCGCTGCGGAGGCGCGCGGGGCCTTCGCCTGCCCGCCCGCGGGACCGCCCCGCGTCCAGGCCTACTTCGCGGCGGCGCCGCGCTGGATCACGACGGCCTTGATGACCACGTCGGTGGTCGGCTTGTCGCGGCTGGCCGGGGTGGTGGCGATCTTCTCGACCACGTCGAGGTTGCCGCACTCGCCGAAGATGGTGTGCTTGCCGTCGAGGTGCGAGGGCGTGCTGCGGTCGGTGATGAAGAACTGGCTGCCGTTGGTGTTCGGGCCGGCGTTGGCCATCGCCAGCAGGCCGGGCTTGCTGAAGCCCAGGCCGGCGCTGACCTCGTCGACGAACTCGTAGCCGGGGCCGCCGGTGCCGTTGCCCAGCGGGTCGCCGCCCTGGATCATGAAGGTCGGGATGACCCGGTGGAAGATGGTGCCGGCGTAGAGCGGCTTCTTCACGCTGGCGCCGGTGCCCGGCTCGGTCCAGGCGCGGGTGCCCTCAGCGAGCTGCACAAAGTTGGTGACCGTGATCGGCGCCTTGTCGGGGAACAGCGTGCAGCGCACGTCGCCGAGGCTGGTCTGGATGAGGGCGGCCAGCGCCTCGCCCTCGGTGATGCCGAGGCGGGCGTAGGCGACCTCGCGGCGGGCGCCGTCGACCTGGCGCTCGAGCTCGCGGGCCCGGGCGGCGGTGGTCTCGACCTCTTTCTCGAGCTTGGCGCGCACGCCCTCGAGCTCTTTGACCTTGGCCTCGGCCGCCTCTTTGGCCGCGACGGTCTCGGCGTCGGGGCCACAGGCGCTCAGGGCGAGCAGCAGGACAGCGGCGAGGGGCGCGCGGCGCGCGATCAGCTCCACAACAGACGACATGGGGGACCTCCGGGACCCCCGGCTTATCCGGGCCCCCGCGCCGGGCGTAGCCCCGGCTCCCCGGGATACGCCGCTCCGCCCCGTGCGACCTCAAGGAGCGGCTGCGCTCGCCGACCGGGGGGCCGCCACCTCCGCCCGCCGACGAGGCCGCCATGCACCCCCGCGCCCTGCTCCCCCTGCTCATGCTCGGCCTGCCGGCCTGCGGCGGCGCGGTGGTCGAGGGCCTCGTGCTCAGCCCGCACGGCCAGCCGGTGGTGGGCGCCCCGGTGACCGTCGACGGCCAGCCCTGCGCCGACGAGACCGACGAGCGCGGCGCCTTTCAGCTCACCTGCGAGCCCGGCGAGCTGCGCCTGCACGTGCGCCCGCCGGGCCAGACCGAGGCGCACCACACCCTCGCGGCCCTCGAGCACCAAGACTACTCGGCCGGGCTGCTCACGGTCATGCCGACCCCGCCCACGCCGGGCCTCTGGCTGGTCGACGGTCCGGGGCTGCGCGCGCTGCCCCGCCACACCCTGCGCCGCACGGTCGACGAGGGCGCCGATGGGGCCCTCAGCCGCCGCTTCTGCCTCGAACAGGGCGGCGATCCGCCGCTGCCCAGCTCACCGGGCCCGGTGGCCTTCGCCGAGCGGCTGCCCGACGGCGCGCCGCCCACCGCCTCGTCGACCTGGCGGGCGTTCAAGCTCGACGCCGAGGGCTGCGCCTACCGCGACACCCGCAACGCCCGCCTGCAGTGGACCGAGGGCTGGAAGGTCAAGCCGGCGGCCGAGGTCGCGCAGGTGGCCGACGGCCACCGCTGGGTAACCCTGCAGCTCGAGGCGGGCGACTGGTTCATCGCCGACTGGAACGACTTCTTTGTGCCGCTGGGCGAAGGCGCCGACAACGACCGCTTCGGCGGCGCGTGGATCCAGACCGCGGCGCCCGCGCGCACCGTGGCGGCCCTGCCCGGCGCGCCCAAGCCCTGACCGGCCCGCCGGCGGTCCCAAGGGCCGTTGTCGGCGAGGCGAAACAGCGCCGAGCACGTCATGCTCAGCGCGCCACCCCCGACCTTGACGGGATGCCACCGCGGCTTATGCTCCCCCGTCCAGCCGCGGTCGGCGCCGCGCCGACGTCTGCTGGGCGGGCCTCGCGGGCACCGCGCAGGGCCAAACCACCGGCCTGACGGTGGCGCGCGCTCCCGCCGGGGGTGCGCGGCGACGGTGGCCCCGCAGCCCGCGCGGCGGGCCCCGGGGCGAGCAGCGAGCCGGGCGCGAGCCCGCGCGGAGGGTCGATGAACTTCAAGGTCGGCGACAAGGTGGTGTACCCGGGCAGCGGGGTGGGCACGATCCTGGCGATCGAGTCGCTGAACATCGAGGGCGTGATCGACGTGTGCTACGCGATCAAGATCCTCAACGACGGCATGACGGTGCACGTGCCGACGAGCAAGGCGTCCATCCTCGGCATCCGCGACGTCATCAGCGTCGAGCAGGTCGGCAAGGTCTACGAGGTCCTGCAAGACCGCGACGTGCCCGCCGACAACCAGACGTGGAACCGCCGCTACCGCGAGTACGTCAACAAGATGCAGACCGGCGACCCCATCGAGGTGGCCAAGGTGCTGCGTGACCTCGCGCTCCTCCGCAAAGACAAGAACCTGTCCTTCGGCGAGCGCAAGATGTACGACAAGGCCAGCAGCCTGCTGATCCAAGAGCTGGCCGAGGCCGAGAACCACCCCGAGCCCGAGGTGCGGGCCCGGGTCGAGCGCATCTTCAAGGGCACCCCGGCCCCGCCGGCGGCCTGAGCGGGGCGGCGCGGGCGGGCAGCGGTTAGGCGCGCGACCGCCGAGGGTCCTCCTCGGCGCACACCGCCTGCCCCCGGGAGCGGCCATGCCCGCCGAGCCTTCGACCGACGACAACCTGCCCGTGCCCGCCGATGGCATGCGCATCTACAGCTCGCTGAGCCGCGAGGTCGAGCCGCTCCGCACGCTCGAGCCCGGCCATGTCCGCATGTACGTCTGCGGCATGACGGTCTACGACTACTGCCACATCGGGCACGCCCGGGCGATGCTGACCTTTGACGTGGTGTACCGCACCCTGCTCGAGAAGGGCTACCGGGTCACCTACGTCCGCAACCACACCGACGTCGACGACAAGATCATCGCCCGCGCCATCGAGAATGGCGAAGAGCCGCTGGTGCTCAGCGAGCGCTTCATCGCCGCCCTCGACGAAGACCTCGCCCGCCTGGGCCTGCTGCTGCCGACCGAGCAGCCCAAGGTCTCTGAGAACATCCCCCAGATCATCGATCTGGTGGGCGCGCTCATCTCGCGTGGCCACGCCTACGCCACCGACGGCGATGTGTACTTCGCGGTCGAGACCCACGAGGCCTACGGCAAGCTCTCGGGCAAGCGCCTCGCCGACCTGCGGGCCGGCGAGCGGGTCGACGTCGACAGCCGCAAGCGCCACCCCGGCGACTTCGCGCTGTGGAAGGCCGCCAAGCCCGGCGACGTGTCCTGGCCGAGCCCCTGGGGCCCCGGCCGGCCCGGCTGGCACATCGAGTGCTCGGCGATGTCGATGCGCTACCTCGGGCCCGGCTTCGACATCCACGGCGGGGGCATCGATCTCATCTTCCCCCACCACGAGAACGAGATCGCCCAGAGCGAGTGCGGCACGGGCCACCA
>JBJONS010000591.1:0-4809 GCA_046051725.1 Pseudomonadota bacterium
CGACGTGGCCGTGGCTGGTGATCTCACCGGCCACCACGATGATCCCGGTCTTGGCGAGGGTCTCGCAGGCCACGCGGGCCCGCGGGTCTTGGGCGAGGTGCGCGTCGAGCACGGCGTCCGAGATCTGGTCGCACATCTTGTCGGGATGGCCCTCAGAGACGCTCTCGGAGGTGAACAGGTAGTCCTTGACAGCCATGGCTTGGGCTCCTCAACGGCCTGTAGGGCGCAGGCGGGGTCCGCGACCCTCGGCCGCGGCGGGAGAGATGGGGGAGGGGAGGAGCCCGCCGGGCGGGCCGCTCGCCGAGCGGTCTACAAAACGCCGACCCCGCCTGTCAAAGGGGAGGGGCGGTCGCCTGGAAGCTCTCGGCCTTTTGCCGCGACGTCCAGGTGCTGCTCGCCCCGGGCGCCGGGGCGGAGGGTGACCTCAACTGCATATCGCGATTGAGAGATATGCCACCCGCGCTGTGTCGCTCCTGTGCGGAGGCCGCCCAGAGATCTGAGCCAGCGGGCTGATCTTCGCCTGGATCGCCTAGAGCGGGGTGCCGTCGGGCCGCACCGCCGCGCCCCCGCAGGTCGACTTGCCGGCCCGCGCCAGCGCCTCGACGCCCTTGAGCGCGTCCTCGACCGCGCCGGCGCTGAACTTGCTCGCCGGGCCCGCCGGGATGCTGCCGCCGGGGTCGGACCAGACGTAGTACTGCACGAAGGTGCGGGTGGAGCTCAGCGGGATCATCGTCCACGAGCCCTTTGTCCACGCGATGGGGATGCCCTCGCCCTTGAGCGCCGGGTCGAGGCCGTCGAGCATGGCCTGGTCCTTGTGCACGTCCTCAAAGCCGAGCTCCCAGACCTTGCCGCCCGAGCTGGTGTAGAGCGGCCCGTTGTAGCGGATCCGCGTGATCCACCAGCGGTCGCTGATGACGGGCAGGTCGATGTATTGGAAGATCAGGTGGTTGTGCGCGCAGCGCTTGCCCTGCAGCTTGCGGCTGTCCTTCAGCGGCATGGCGTTCTCGTGCAGGTCCGCGTCGATGATGGCGGACCACAGCTTCTCGACCGGCAGGTCCACCACCGTGAGGCCGTAGCCCTTGGCCGAAGGCACGCCCTCGACCAGCTCGATGCCCTTGACCTTCTGGCCGGCGAGGGCCTGCTGCACCTGGCCCGCGGTGATCTTCGGCGCCGAGCGCACCAAGCGCTGGGCGTTGGTCGCGCTGAGGGTGGCGAGCAGGTCGGAGGCCTCGTCGGCGCGGGCCTCCGACGAGAGCAGGCCGAGGGACAGCCAGAGGGCGCCAACGGCGGCGGTGCGGGCGGGCATGCGGGCTCCAGGGGGCGGTGGGGGCGGGTGCGCGGACCAGTGTTGCCCGATCCGGCGGCCGCGCGCTCGCCGGCGGGTGGCGCAAGCGCGGCCAAGGGGTGGCGGCGATCCGTCCGGCCCGCGCGCGGCGAAAAGGCACGCCTCGTCATCGCAACGACCGAGCGCGGCGTGGTGCGGGCGCCGCGACGCGGCCGCTGTGCGAGCATGGGGCAGACCCGGCGGCGCGCGCCCGCCGTGCCCCCTTCGCCTGAGGCGCCCGCGGGATGACGCTCCTCCCCGATCTTCACCGCGCGGCCCCCGCGCCGCCGACCGTCGAGGGGGCCGCCTGCGGCCCGGCGCGGGGGTGGCGGTGAGCGCCCCCCTCGATGAGGCTGCGCTGGCCGCGCGGCACGCGGGCCTCCGCTGGATCGGCGCCCCGCTGCTCGTCTCGGGCGGCCTGCTCTTCTTTTTGGCGGCGACCGGCTGGGCCCAGGGCGGCGCCGCCGGCCTCGCGGCCTCGGCCTTCGCTGGCACCCTGACCGCGCTGGCCAGCTTCGGCGTGAACCACGACACCGCCATGGCCCTCGCGATGCGCGCAGACCCGGCGCGCCTCAGCCCCGCCCTCGCCCAAGAGGTGGCCGGCGAGCGCGAGCGCCTGCGCCGGGGCGCCCCCGAGCTGCGCCCCAACGTCGCCGCCGCGCTGATCCTGCCGCTGGTCTGCCTCGGCCTGCAGGGGTGGGTCACCTGGAGCCTCTTTGGGGCCTGAGCGCGGCGGGCTGCGCGCGCCGGCCGGGGCCCCTGGCCGCGGCGGCGTCGTCGGCTTGGAGCGCGCGCCCTTGGCGGTCGTCGGCGAAGATGACCAGCTGCACGTGATCGGGCCCGACGGGCGGGCCGCTCGCCCGGTGACCTTCAGCGGGGCCGCCGGGCGGCTGTGGGGCAGCGCCCCCCGCGGAGGCAGCACCTGGCCGGTCTGGTCCCCTGATCGACGCTGGTTGGGCTGTTTTCAAGTGGCCGAGGGCGGCGACCCCAGCGCGACCCAGGTCGCGGCGACCGAGGTCGACGGCGCCGAGGAGCGGGTGCTGCTGCGCCTCGACGACTGCCTGCCGGTGCACCTGCAGTGGAGCCCCGACGGCGACCAGGTCGCGGTCCTCGTGCAGGCGGGCGAGGTGCTCCAGCTCTGGGTCTGCGCGCTGTCCGGCGCCCCCGCGCGGCTCATCGAGGAGGGCGCGCCGCTGTTCTTCTCGTGGGTCGAGGGGGGCGGGCGCCTGCTCGTGCACGCCGGCGGTGCTGGCGGGGTGGGTCGGGTCGCCGTCCGTGCGACGACCGGGACGGGGGAGGATGAGCCGCTCACCAGTCGAGCGGGGCTGTTTACCACCCCGCATGCCGCCGGCGGGACCTTGTTCTGGTCCGAAGCGGACGGCCAGGGGGCGGCGCTGGTCTGCCGCGACACCTCCGGGGGCAGCCCCCGGGTCCTGCTGAAGTCCCGGCGGGTGCTCGGCTTCCTGCCCGATCCCTCGGGCCGGCGCCTCGCGCTCAGCCGCGCGCGCGAGGACGGCCGCATCTACGATGGCCTCGAGCTGATGATGGTCGAGACCGGCGCCCACCGCGTCCTGGCCACCGGGCCGCTGGTCGCGTTCTGCTGGGCCCCCGACGGCGGCGCGCTGCTGCTCTGCCGGCCGCTGGCCCCGCTGGGCGCCCTGCGGTGGAGCCTCCTGCGCGCGGGTGATCCGCCCGAGGCCGAGCGGCCGATCAGCGCGCTGCGGCCCACCCGCGACCAGCTGTTCCAGCTCCGCTTCTTCGAGCAATTCATGCGGAGCCACCCGCCGATCAGCCCAGACGGCGCCTCGCTGACCTGGGCGGGCTTCCCGGTCGACCCCTCAGCCCGCCCCAGCGGCGCGCCGGCGGTCTTCCTCGCCGACCTCCGCGGAGAGGGGGGCGTGCAGGCCCTGGCGGCGGGCAGTTACGCCGTCTTCCCCCAAGCGGTCGGGTCACCCTGAGGCAGCAGCGCCGCGGGCGGCCGCCGCGCCCGGAGCCGCCGTGTCCCCGCTCAGCCCGCTGATTGACCTGCTCAAGCACAACCCCGCCGGCGCGCGGGCGAAAGAGGCGGTCGAGGGCACGCTCCGCGGCGTGCTCGATGAGCTGCTGACCGAGCGCGGGACCCCGGGCCGCGCCGAGCTGGACGAGGCGCAGGCCGCCCTGGCCGCCGCCCACGCCGCGATCAGCGCCCAAGAGGAGCGCATCGCCGCGCTGCGGGGCGAGGTCGACGCGCTGGGCGCGGGCCTCGCCGCGCTGCGCCGCGGTCAAGACGACCTGCAGCTCGATCTCGCCGAGTCCCGCGAGGCGGCGGTGCAGGCCGAGGCCCGGGCGGACACCGCAGAGCGGGCGCTCGCCGCGGCCCAGCAGCGCATCACGGCCTTGGAGGCGGCGTCTGCTGGATCGACTGGGTCTGCGCCGGTGGTGCAGGCCGCGGCGCCCCCGGCCAAGGCGGCGCGCGCCCCGCGGGCCCGGAAGGGCTGAGGCGGCCGCCGCTCAGCGCAGCGGGGTCCAGCTGCCCGCCGGCAGCGTCGGCCCGGCCGGCGGCGTGTCGGCCGCCAAGATGTAGGTCGCCCGGCGGTTGCGCGCCTCGTCGGTGCCGTCGGGAGTGGGCACCATCAGGCCGTTCTCGCCAAGGCCCCGCAGCGAGATCGGCTGCGTGAAGCCGTTGGCGGCGAACCAGCCCGCGATGGCCCGGGCCCGCTGCTCGCTGAGGCGCTGGTTGCTCGCGGCGTCCCCGACGGTGTCGGTGAAGCCGGCGACGTAGAGGTTGACCTTGGCGATGGCGCCGTACTTGGCCATCACGCCCTGGATCTCTTCGAGCGCCTTGCGGAGCTTGGGCTCCTCGCTGGGGCGGATGACCGCCGCGCCGCTCTCGAAGACGACGTCCTCGTGCGGCACGTCGTAGTGCCACGGGAAGAGCTGCAGGCCCGCGGTGAAGCCCTGGGGGTCGACCGCCTTGAGGTCGAGCCGCAGCGTCTCTTCGCCGTTGTCGCGCCAGGTGAGCGTGATCGGCGCGCCAGCCGGGCCGCCGGGCGCCTTGCCGCCGCCGATCAGCCCGCTGACGCCGTGCGCGTCGACCTCGACCGCGGCCACCGCGCGATCCACCCGCAGGGTCAGCGTGCGGCCCGCCGTGTCGACCTCATCGCGCTGCACGCTGATCTTGACCGGCTGGAGCTGCTCGACCTCGAGCTTGATCGGCATGCTGCCCTCGCTGCCGTCCTCGGCGACGATCTGCAGCGAGCCGGCGCAGCTGTGCTTGCCCGGCGGGACCTTCAGCTCGATCTTCACCCGCTCGCCGGAGCGGGCCGGGCCCTGGTGCTGGGCCTTGGTCGCCCCGCAGGCGAGCTGGACGCTCAGGCGGCTCAGGGGGGTGTTCACCTTCACCGTGACCGAGGGGTGGGCCTGCCCGACCATCCCGTAGCGCTGCACATCGAGCTGGACGGCGTCTTGGGCCGAGGCCACCCCGGCGGCGCCGAGCAGCAGCAGCG
>JBJONS010000592.1:0-15675 GCA_046051725.1 Pseudomonadota bacterium
CCGCCGCGCCCGCGCCCCGGCCCGCGCCCGCCGGCGGCGGGGGCGCGGTGGTGATCGACGGGGTCAGCTTCGCGGGCCCCCAGGTCGCCGCGGCCCTGCGCTTCGCCAACAGCGCGAGCAAAGACGAGCTGGTCGCCGCTGGGATCGCGCCGGCCCAGGCCGCCTATGTGCTCAAGGCCCGCCCCTACGCCGATCTCGCGGCCTTCGGCGCCGCCTATGGCGTCGGCCCCAAGACGGTCCAGGCGGTGGCCCGGGCCACCGCGCGCTGAAGGGCGCCGGCGGGGGCGCAGCGCTCAGCCGCCCTCGAGCACCCAGCGGGTGGCGCCGTCCTCGCTGGCGCAGACCACGGCCTTGGGCTCGGGCACGCAGGCGACCCGCACGTCGTCCTCGATGAGCACCTCGGCCCGCGCCGGCTTGCGGCCGGCCACCTTCGCCGAGACCGTGTAGCGCCCGGCCGCCACGCTCGCGCTGCCCTGCTTCTTGCTGTCGAACCGCTGCGCGCCGTCGGCGTCCTCGACCCGCACCCACTGGATCTGGCTGTCGCCGACCGCGATGGTGATCTCGACCGGCGCGCCCTCTTCGGCCAGCGGGTTCGGCGCGGCGGGCGCGGCGCCGGCCGCGAGGGGCGCCTCGGCGGACTGGGTCTGCGACCAGTACCAGGCGCCGCCGGCGAGGCCCGCGCAGCCGAGCCCCAAGAAGGCGACCGCGGCGGCCACGCCGAGGATGATGAGCGGGCGCTTGTTCCCGCCCTGCGCGGGCGCTTCGGCAGCCGGGCTGCGGGCCGCGCTCTGGGGGATCGCCGCGCGCGGGGCCGCGGCCGGCGCGCCCCGGTGCGGCTGTGGCTCTGCGGCGCGCCCAGCGCTGATCGGGCTGGGGGCCGGACCGTTGACCGGGCCGGGGGGCGCCGCCGGGCGGGCCGGCGGGCCCGAGCGATCCGCGGGCGCGCGCTCGCTGGGGTGCGAGGGCGGCGGCGGCGGCGGCAGATCGGCGAGAGCAGTGGGCTGGCGCAGGTTCTGCCGCGGCGGGGGCTGCGGGGTGACCATGGTCGGCGCGTCACCCAGCGGGGTGCGGGTGGGCTCGAGCCGCGAATCAGGGCGGTCTGGCTCGGGGCGCGCGGGCTCGGCGCGGGTCGGCTCGGGGCGGGCGGGCGCGGGCTCGGCGGGGCGGGCGAGGTTGGCCTGGCCCGGCCCGCTGGCGCTGGGCCCGCTGGCGCCCTGCCCGGCGTCGCTCGGCTCGGGGCGCACGAAGACCCGCGAGCCGCTGAGCACGCCGTCGGCCACGTCGCCGAAGACCTGGCGGGTGATGCGGCTGACGTCCGCGTCGGCGAAGGCCTCGAGCGAGGGCCCGGTCGCTTGCTCGGCAAACGCGCAGAGCATCGTGGTCGCCTGCGCGGCGGTGAAGCGGTCCTCGAGGCCCCAGGCGCACATGCGCAGCAGCGTCTGGCGCAGCGAGTCGTTCCACCGCTCGTCGGGCAGCGCCGTCTCGGTGATCTGGTCGAGCAGGCCATGGAGCGCCGCGTCGTGGCCGCGCCGGTCACCGGGCAGGGCCTCGAGGCCCCCGCCGGTCAGGACCTCGATCATGACGAGCCCGAGGGCATAGACGTCGGATGTATGCTCGCCGCGGTCGCCCATCTTTCGCTCGGGCGACATGTACTTCATGCTGCCAAAACGCAGGACCGAGGTGTGGGCCGCCCGGATCTCGTGGCTGAACCGCGCGGTGCCGAAGTCGAGGACCTTGACCTCGCCCTCGACGCTGACCATGACGTTGCTGGGCTTGATGTCGCGGTGCACGACCCGCATCGGCTCGCGGCGGCCGTAGGGCACCTGGTCGTAGGCCGCGGCCAGCGCGCTGCAGATCCGGTCGGCGATCTTGAAGGCGACCTTGGGCGGGACCTTGCGCCCCTCGGCCGACAGCGTGCGGACGATCTGCTTGAGGTCGACGCCGTCGACGAACTCCATCACCAGGGCCGGGCGGCCCTCGATGTGGGTGAGGGCCTCGACCCGGAGGATGTTCTTGTGCCGCAGGCGGGCCAGCAGGCGCGCCTCGTCCCGGGTGCGCTCGAGCAGCTCGGGGTTCTCGCCCCAGCGGTCTTTGAGCACCTTGACCGCGACGATGCGCGAGATGCCGTCGGCGCTGTTCGCCTCGGCCAAGTACACACGGGCGAAGGCGCCCGCGCTGCGCTCTTGGTGGAGCAGGAGCTCCATCGCCCCGGTGCCGGCGGGCCCGGACCCCGCTTCGGTCGGGCTCGGTCGAAGCTCAGACATGCGGGCGCTTGGCCTCGGACCCTGGGGGAGCCGCGGTGGCCCGCGCCCGGGACGGTCCGGGCCGGCGCGGCGCCGCGGTCTGGTGAGCATAGCACGGGGCTCGGGCCGCCCCGCGCGCGCCGCGCGCTCCAGGGCACCGGCGGGGGATTGACTCCTCCAAAACAGCGTCAGCGGCGGCGTGCCTGTCCACTTCCGGCGCGGGCGGTCGCGCCCTGCTATGGTGAGCGGACTCGGCCCAGCTTGGGGCCGAGGCTTCAGCGTGCGCCAGGAGTGCCGAGATGAACCCGCGAGCGAAGTCCCCCCGCCGAGCTGGCTGGGCCCTTCCCCTTGTGGCCCTGGTCGCCCTCACCGGCTGCGGTGAATTGGTCGGCAAGGTCAAGGGCCTGCTGGGCGAGGACCCGGCGGCGGTCAAGGCCGCCGCGGACGCCGCCCTGGCCGCGGGTGACCTGCCCACCGCCATCGCCGCCTACGAGGCTGCGGTCCAAAAGAACCCCACTGACGTCGATCTCGCGACCGGCGCCGCCTATGGGGCCCTGCTGGCCGGCGACGCGGCCAAGGCCGACGCCTACTTGGCCGCCGCCGAGGCCGGGGCCGGGGATCGGCTCGGCGAGGTCAAGCTGCGCCGGGCGCTGGTCGCGCTGCAGCAGCACAACGTCGACGGCGTCAAAGAGCACGCGGTGGGCAGCACCCACCCCGCCGCCCGCCTGCTGCTGGCCGAGACCCTGCTGGCCGACGGCGAGCCCGAGGCGGCCACCGAGCACCTCAAGGCCGTGGCGGCCGAAGCCGGCCCGCTCGGCGCCGCCGCCAAGGGCTACCTGAACCTGCTCGAGGACGAAGACACGAGCGTGTCGGGCCTCGCCGAGGCCCAGGCCCTGTGGGCGCTCGGCGTGCGCGACGTGGCGGTCAAGTCGGCTTTTGAGCTCGTGCGCCTGCTGCCCGAAGAGCGCGAAGACCGCGGCGAGCTGCTGCTGGTCTGGGCGAGCCGCGCCGCGACGGTCAAGGGCCAGACCGAGTCCGCCCGGGCGATGCTCGAGCTGTCCTTCTTCCCGCCCGATGGGCAGGCGTGGCGAAAGCCGGCCACGCTGGCGATCATCGCCTGCGCCGAGGGCAATGGCGCCGACTGCGAGGCCCGCTTCGCCCAGCTCGAGGGCGCGGGCGACCCGGCCGGCCTGGCCGACGCCCGGGCGACCGCGGCCTACCTCATCGCCGAGACCGACGCGGACGTCGCGTCCCGCCTCGTGGGCTCCATCCAGTCGGACGCCGCGGCGCGCGCCCTGCTTGAGGCGGGGGACCGCGGCAAGGCCAAGAGCGCCGCGAGCAGCGCGGCCTTCAAGAGCTACCTCGAAGCGGGAGGCTGAGATGCGGGCAGGGATGTGCAGCGGGCTGCTGGTGGTGGCCCTGGGCGCGACGACGGCGGTGGGCCTCGTCGCCCCGCGCGAGGCGGCGGCCAAGAAGGGCGCCGAAGAGGGCGTCGAGGTCACCATTGTGGTGCTCGACGCCGAGAACAAGCCGATCCCGACCGCGGTGGTGCGGCACCCGGGCGCGGCCGAGCGCAACCGCGTGAACTCGGTCAACGGGGAGTGGAAGGACTCGCGGGTCTACCTCCCCGATGGCAGTGAGATGTTGTTTTTGCCCGGGATGAACCTGCAGCTTGAGGTCTCGGCCCCCGGCTACATGCTCCGCATCGTCTCCTACGACATCCGCAAGCGGAACAACCGCGTGCCCATCGTCCTCGACAAGCTCCCCGAAGAGTCCGAGGAGATGGAGGAGCCGATGATCCAGTTCGGTCGTGACCGCCCCATTGAGTCGGGCGGCGGCGGCGGTCCGGTCAACTGAGAATGCCCAGGTGTGCGGAGGGGCCCGTCCGGGCCCGTCGGAGAGGTGCAGCGTGAAGCGGAGCTGGTTGACGGTGGCCCTGTTGGGCGGTTTGGGCGTCAGTGGCGCGGCCTGGGCGGCGGTCGGCTGGAGCGGGCTCTCTGCGGCCTTCCCTGGCCTGCCCTGCAACGATGGCTGGGCGGGCTGCGTGGTCGGTGAGACCCAGGTCAGCGCGGGCATGGTCAAAGACAGCGAGGGGCGCCTGCTCCCCGCCGACATGCGCGTCGGCTTCTTTGATCTTCAGCCGCTGCCGGCCCTGAGCCCGTTCAGCGGGCTCTCCGACTACAGCGGCGTCGAGGTCGCGGTGGCCGACGCCGCGCCTGCCGAGCCCGCGCCCGAGGCCGCCCCCGCGCCGGCCCCGGCCGCCGCCGACGACGACGAGGGCGGTGATGACGACGACGCCGTCGCGGCCGCCGATCCGGCCCCGCGCCGCGACGAGCGGAGCGGCGGCGCCGCTGCCGCAGACGGCGATGACTATGGCGCCGGTGGGCGCACCCCGGTCGAGGCCCCCGCGCCGCGCTCCCGTGTCGAGGAGCCCGACGAGGCCCCCGCGCCCCGGCCCGCGCCCGCCCCGGCGCCGGCTCCTGCTCCCGCACCGCCGCCTCCGCCGGCCCCCGCTCCGGCGCCCGCGGCCAAGCCGGCCCCGCCGCCGGTGGTCGCTGAGGCCAAAACGGCGCCCCCTCCGCCGCCCCCGCCGACCAGCGACGACTCCTGCAACGACCTGGTCGCGCTCGAGGCGCCGGCCATGCTCGGCCAGCTCGGCGTCGGCCGCCGCAAGTGCCTCGAGGGCTCCCTCGCCGGGGCGGCCCAGCAGACCGACAAGAAGAAGATCAGCCTCGTGCTCATCAGCGACGCCCAGGCCCGGTCCGACCGCGGCGACTGGGAGCGCCTGATGAAGCGCCACCTCGAGAACATCGACCGCAGCGACCCGGCCATGTGCATGAGCTACGCGATGTTCCTGAGCAAGAGCGGCGCGGCGCGCGCCTCGGGCGTCATCCGCTGGGCCGACTACGCCCTTGAGAACAAGCAGAAGTGGAGCGGCCCCAACTACACGAAGAACGTGTACAACCTCTACAAGCTCAAGACCACGGCCGCGAACAAGCTGTGGGAGGACGCCGAGAAGAAGCAGGTCGAGGCCCGCTCGGAAGAGAACGAGAAGGCCGCCGCCAAGTACCGCGGCATGACCAAGGACTTCGCCCGCGAGTGGCTCGACTTCGCCCGCGCCTCGGGCGAGAACACCTCGGCGCCGATGGCGCTGTGCGTCTCCGCCGCCGGCAACAAGGAGTCCTGCGACGGATGAGCTGCACCGCACGCCCGCCGTTGCGGGGCCGCGCGGCCCTGCTCCCGCTCCTCCGGCCGTCCCGGCTCCTCCCGCTGTCCGTCGCGCTCTGGCTCGCCCCGGCGCTGGGCGGGCTGGGCTGCGGCGGCGATGAGGTCGCGGCCCCTGTCGAGGTCGCCCCGGCGCTGACCGCGCTCCCCGCCGCCCTGGTCGCCTCGGCGTGGCCGGTGCGGCTGGCCGCCGACGCCCCCCGCGCGCCCTTTGAGGCCCACCCCGGCTGGGGGCTGCTGTTCTCGCGCAAGCTCGACGAGGCGCTGCCCGCCTTCGCCGCCGCGCCGGCGGTGCCGGTCGGCCTCGCCCGCGTGCACCTCGACATCGCGGCGGTCTACCGCAACGCCGCGCTGCTCGGGGCCAACGCGACCCGCCACGTCTATGGCACCGACCGCCTGCCCCAAGATCCGCCGCAGGTCGATTATCTGCTCGCCGACGCGCTGGCGGTCACCGGCGACTGCGCCGGCGTGAAGGCCAAGCTCGAGGGGCTGGGAAGCCAGCTCGCCCCGCAGCCAGCCCTGGCCGAGCGGGCCGCCGCGCTCGGCGCCTGGGCGGCCAGCCCGGGCTGCCCGGCCGACCTCTCGGTGTTCAGCGCCGCGCCCTTCGCCGCGCTGACCGAGGCCCCGACGCCAGGCCAGAGCCCGACGGTCCCCGTCGCGGCGCCCTACCGCTTCGCGCTGCCCGATGGGGCCAGCGATCTGGAGGGCGCCGAGCTCGGGCTGCTCGTCGAGCTCGCCCGGTGGCACGAGGCCGCCGCCCGCGCCGCGGTCCCCGAGGCCGGCGCGGTCATCGACCTGCACATCGCCCCCGCCCTGCTGCCGGCCGAGGCCCGCGCGGCGGTGGGCGAGGCCCCCACGCTCAGCGACGAGTGGCTGTTCGGCAGCTTCCACATGAGCGGCGCTGACGTCGCCTTCGCCGCGGCCGCCCGCGGGGACGGCCTCGCAGCGGTCGAGGCCTGGAAGGATCGCAGCCTCTACGCCGCGGCGCTCGCCCCGGCGGTCCAGGGCGGGAAGCTCGTGCCCGAGCTTGTCCTCGATCAGGCCGCCGCGATGAGCCGGTCGCTGCGCGACGGCATGGGCGCCTCGGCCGGCGGTCCCCAAGACTTCCACCGGCTGTTCGCCGACCTCGCGGTGGTCGGGCTGCTCCGCGCCGGCGCGCTGGTGGCGGACGCCGCGGGCGAGGCGCGCGACGCGGGCATCCTGCGGGTGAACGCCTTTGAGCGCTCGGCCGGCCCCTCGTCGGATCCGGTGTTCCTGCTCGGCCTCGCGGCCTGGGACGCCGGCAACCGCAGCCCGGTGCGCGCGCAGGAGATCATCCACCTCCAGCTCCCGCGCTTCCCCGCCTTGGGGGCCGCGCGTTACCCGCTCGACGCGCTCCACCTCCGCCTTGGCCGCACCGCCGCGCCGTCCGCGCCCGTGCACTGAGCGCGCGGCGCCGACCCCGGTCCGTCCCGACCGCCGCGCCCGCCTCACCGGCCCCCTCCGCACCTCCTGCCGCTCACTGGAGTACGCCCCATGGCCCGTAGAACCGCTCTCCTCTTCGCCACCCTCGCGCTCGGCGCGGTGGTGGGGACCGGTTCCTCGCTGAGCTACAACGAGGAGGTCCTCCCCTCGACGTTGAACCCGCTCTACGCCTCGTCGATGTCCGACCACCGCAGCCAAGAGCTCGTGTTTGATCGCCTGTACTTCCACGACGCGATCAACAACGACCTCAAGAGCCGCGTGGTGCAGAAGTTCGAGATGGTCGACGACGGCCGCGGGGTCAAGCTGACCTTGGTGCCCGGGATCAAGTGGCACGACGGCAAGCCGCTGACCGCCAAGGACGTCTGCTTCACCGTCGACGCGATGCTCGACCCCAAGACCGCCAGCCCGGTCGCCGAGGGCTACCGCGCGGTGCTCGCCGGCTGCGAGGCCCAGGGCAGCCAGGTCGCCAAGATCAAGTTCACCCAGGTCTTCCACAACCCGCTCGAGCGGCTCGGCTTCGCGGTCCTGCCCGAGGCGGGCTTCACCAGCACCGCCATCGCGCCCGACCTTGAGTTCGCCGCCCACCCGATCGGCACCGGGCCGTTCAAGGGCAGCAAGGGCCGCCGCGCCGTCACCTTCGACGTGTTCGCGAACACCCACCACGCGCCGACCATCGCCCAGCTGCGCCTCAACGACGCCGGCGACCCCCAGCTCCAGGTGCGGTCGATCATCAACAACGGCAGCCAGGGCATCATCGCGGTCCCGCCGCTGCTGCGCCCCGAGCTGAGCGCGTCGGACGACGTGGCGCTCAAGACCTACGATCTGCGGTCCTGGTGGTTCGTCGCGGTGAACACCAACAAGGGCCCGCTCAAAGACAAGCGCGTGCGCCAGGCGCTCAACGTCAGCCTCGACCGCAGCGAGCTGCGCAAGCTCGCCATCGGCACCATCGCCGGCGACCAGACCAGCCCCTGCGAGTTCATCTCGGGGCCGTTTGTGCAGGCCAGCCCGTACTACAACCGCGCCGTGCCGGTGGCCGAGCGCTCCGACGTCAAGAAGGCCGAGGCGCTGCTGACCTCGGCGGGCCTGACCAAGGTCGGCGGCAACTGGTCGGCCAACGGCCAGCCGGTGCAGCTCAACATCGGCATCCTCGCCCCGCTGAACAACGAGGCCGAAGACCTGCTGTCGCAGATCGGCAACCAGCTCAGCGCGGTGGGTTTTGGTCGCCAAGACCAGAAGATCAACGAGGATGAGTGGAACCGCCGGGTCAAGGCCGGCCAGGCCAACGAGTACGACCTCGTGGTCGGCAAGTGGTCCTTCGGCGTCGGCGACGACGTCAACGACCTCTTCCACACCCGGGCCGGCCGCGAGGGCAAGCTCAACATCTTCAACTACAGCAACGCCCAGGTCGACGGCATCCTCAAAGAGTACGACGCCGCGCGCACCGACAAGGCCGCGCAGGACGCCTACCACAAGCTGCACGCGACCCTGGCCGAAGAGCTGCCCTACCTCTTCCTGTGGAAGCTCGACACCCGCAGCGCGTGGCGGGCCGAGGTCCGCAACAACCTGATCTCGCCCTATTACTACTTCACCGAGATCGACGGCTGGAAGTACGGGCGCTGACCCGCGGCCCGAGGAGCCCCCGTGAACCGATGGTGGCTGCGGCCCCTGGTGCGCTCGGCAGCCGCCTTGGTGCTGCCGGTGGCCGTGCCCTTCCTCTGCGTGCTGCTGCTCTGGGCCCTGCCAGGTGACCCGGCCAGCATCATCTGCCCGCCCGAGACCTGCTCGGGCACCGAAGAGCTGGCCCGGCGCTGGAACCTCGATCAGGGCCCGACCCACTACTTCCTGAGCTGGGCCGGCGGGGTGGCCCAGGGGGAGTGGGGCAACTCGTGGCGGCTGATGACCGGCATGGGGGTGCGTGGCCTCGTCGAAGAGTCCGTGCCGAACACGCTGATCTTGCTGGGCCTCGCCCTCATCCCGGTGCTGGTCGGCTCGCTGCTCGCCGCGCTTGAGGTGGTCGGCGAGAAGGTCGACCCCGTGCTGCAGCTCATCGGCGCGGTGCCCGGCATCCTGCTCGCGCTCATCGCCGCCGCCTGGCAGACGCTGACCTTCGGCCTCGACGGCGAGCCCACCGCGGGCCTGCTGCTCGGCGCGGCGGTCCTCGGCCTCAGCGACGGCGTCTTCTCCGGCGCGGTCATCGGCACGCGCAGCCTCTTTGGCGGCGAGCGCCGCCAGCGCTACGTCGGCGTCGCGCTGCTGCGCGGCGAGCGCATCATCGAGAACACCCTGCCCAACGTCGCTCCGGCCTTCATTGGCCAGCTGCGGGCCCGCACCATCCAGCTGCTCAGCGGCGCGGTGATCATCGAGGTGGTGCTGCGCATCGACGGCATCGGCGACCTGCTCTGGCAGGCGACGCTGGTCCAAGACTTCGGGCTGGTGATGCCCCTGGTGACGGCGTTCTCGCTCATCTCCTCGGCGCTGCTGCTGCTGCAGGCGGTCGCCGAGGTCGGGGTCGCGCTGCACGTGCGGCGCAGCCCGAAGCTGCCCGGGGGTGCCGCGTGAACCGCCGCCTGCCCGCCGCGGTGGCCCTGGTGCTGATGCTCGCCCTCGCCGGGCTGGTCGCGCTCGCGCCCGAGCACCTCTCGCCGATCGCCCAAGAGCGCGCCGCCGCCGGTCCCGGCGACCTGCCGCCCTTTGGCGCCGACGGCCGCGGCCGGCCCCTGCTCGAGTACGCCGCCCAGGGCGCCAGCGTGGTCGCCTTGCCCGCGCTGGTCGCCGGCCTCGTCGTGGCGGCGGCCTCGGTCTTCGGCGGCGTGGTGCGGGCCATGGGCCTCGAGCGCCTCGACCCGGTGATCTCGGCGGCCAGCGAGGTCGTCGGCGCCCTGCCGCGCATGGTCGTCATTTTGGTCGTCGCGCTGGTGCTGCCCCGCGAGTGGCGCGGGCTCATGCCGCTGGCCCTGACCTGGGCCCTGCTCTCGGCGCCTGGTGCCATGGACGAGGCCGCGGCGGTGGCCGAGCGCCTCGGCGGCGCGCGCTTCGTCGAGGCCCTGCGCGCCCACGGCTACAGCGGCGCCCGCATCTTTTTGGTGCACATCGTCGGCTACAACCTGCGGCCGGTGCTGGTGCGCCAGGGGGCCGAGGTGATGTCGCAGGTCGTCTTCCTCGAGATCGGCCTGAGCTACCTCGCCGCCTCGCGCCAAGACCCCAGCTTCACCCACCCCGACAGCCTGATGAGCTGGGCCGACATCCTCTACCTCGGCTACACCGCGCTCGCGTTCCGCGAACCCTACGACCACGCCGCCATTTTGGGCTTGGGTCTGCTGCTGCTGGTCTCGGGCTTCGCCTCGGCCATCGGCCGCGCGGCGAGGGCCCGATGAGCGCGCTGGTCGAGATGCGCGGGCTCGGCATCCGCTCTGCGCACCGCACCCTGGTCGAAGACATCAGCTTCGACATCGACGCCGGCAAGGTCACCGCGCTGGTCGGCCCCTCGGGCGCCGGCAAGTCCTTGACCGCGCGGGCGACCATGTGCGTGCTCGACGTCGCGCCGGGCCTGTTCGCCGGCAGCCTGCGCTACCCGGCCCACGACCCGGCGATCGACTGGTTCGAGGGCGTGCGGGGCGGCGGCGCCCGGGCCCAGGCGGCCCTGCTCGAGCGCTCGCGCGTGCTGCGCGGCGCCTACCTGACCTACTCGCCCCAGGCGGCCAGCTCGGCGCTGAACCCGGGCCGGACCATCGGCCACCAGCTCGCCTTGGCCATCGGCCGGCGGGCCCAGGCCCCGGCCGATCTGGGGGAGGAGATCCGCAAGGTGCTGGGCGACGTCGGTCTCAGCCCCCGCGCCGCGGCCAGCCTGCCCGGAGAGCTGAGCGGCGGCATGTGCCAGCGCGCCGCCCTCGCCATCGCCGTGGCCCCCAAGCCGCGGCTGGTCATCGCCGACGAGCCCGAGACCGGCCTCGATCCGGTGCTCCGGCGGGCGGTGGTCGAGCTGCTGGTCGAGGTCTGCCAGGTGCACGGCGCGGGCCTGCTGCTCATCTCGCACCACGAAGACACCGTCCAGCGGCTCGCGCACGCGGTGATCCGGCTGCCCGGCCGCAGCGGGGGAGGGGAGCGATGATCAACCGCGTCCGCACCGACACGCCGGTGGTCTCGCTGCGCGGCCTGCGCAAGCAGTTCCTCGTCGGAGGAGCCCTGCCCTGGAGCCCCAAGCGGGTCGTGAACGCCGTCGACGGCGTCGATCTTGAGCTGCGCGAAGGCGAGGTGGTCGCGCTGGTCGGCCAGAGCGGCTCGGGCAAGACCACCGTCTCGCGGCTGATCCTCGGCCTCGAGCGCCCCAGCGCCGGCGAGATCTGGCTCGATGGGCAGCGCTGGGACAGCCTGTCTGAGGCCGAGCGCCGGGCCCGCCGGCTGCCCTACCAGTACGTGCCGCAGGACGCGATGGGCGCGCTGGATCCGCAGCAGAGCGCGCTTGAGCACGTGATGGAGACGCTGACCGTGCTCGGCGGCTGCGCGCCCGCCGACGCCGAGGCCAAGGGCATGGCGATGCTGCGGCGCCTCGGGCTGGCCGAGCGCCGTGACGCCCTGCCGCGCGAGATGTCCGGCGGCGAGCAGCGGCGGGTGACCCTGGCCCGGGTGCTGGCGCTGGAGCCCCGGCTCGTGGTCGCCGACGAGCCGACCAGCGGCCTCGACCCCGACCGCCGGGGCAGCGTGCTCGAGGACCTCATCGGCAACCTGCCGCCCAAGGCCGCCTGCGTGCTGGTCACCCACGACATGAGCGAGGCCCGCGACTGGTGCCACCGGGTGGTCGTGATGCTGGCCGGCCGGGTCATTGAAGAGGTCGACCTGCACGCCGCGCGGCCCGCCCACCCCTACGCCCGGGTGCTTTTTGACCCGTGGTCGGGGCCGCTCCCCCGGGGTGAGCTCGCGACCACCGGCTGCCCCTTCCGCCCCGACTGCCCGGACGCCGCCGCGGTCGCGGGCGATCGCTGCGCCGCCGAGGTCCCGGCGCTGCGCCCGCGCGGCCTGGCCGGGGCGGCCCCGCACCGCGTCGCCTGCCACGCCGAGGCCCCGCGCCAGCCTGTCGAGGCGGCGCCGCCACAGCTCGGTGCCTCATGACGTCGTTCTCACCGCGGTGCCTTCGCTTCGCGCCGATTTTGGCTATCTTCCCCCCGCGCGCGCCTGCCCAGCAGGCGGCGGCCCCGGCCGCCTCGCCGCCCTCTCCCCGCCAGGAGCTGCCATGTCATCGCTGTTCTTGAGACTCGCCCCGGCGATCGCGCTGGTGTACGCGCTGCCCGCGGCGGCCGCAGACCAGGCCGCCCAGGCCGAGCGGGTGCGCCTGCAAGAAGAGATGCGGCGCCTCGCGGGCAAGAGCACGTGGCGCGGCGTCGACGCCGCCTACGTCAAGATGCTCGCGCTTGAGAAGAATGACGTGGTGCTCGACTACGAGGACCACTTCATGGGCGCCGAGGCCGCCCGCGAGCTCGGCCGCATCACCGACGTCTACGACCGGCTGCTGCGGGCCCGCGCCCGCAAGAAGGTCGACGCCTGCGAGGCCTGGATCGCCGAGATCGAGAGCGCCTACGGCCGCGTCGACCTGTCCCGGGATGATCGCTACACCGGCGAGGCCGCGCTCACGCCGAGCGAGATGCCCTTCGACCCGGCGCAGCGCAACGCCATCGGCGCGGCCCAGCTCGCGCTGCAGAACAACCTCGAGTACAAGGGCCTGATCCCCTTCGGGAAGTACACCTTCGGCGGCCACAGCTTTGACATCGGCCCCGGCGGCGCGGTCGTCACGCACTACCTGTCGACCAGCGGCGGCGGGGCTTCGGGCAAGCGCCGCGACGGCCTGCGGGTCACGCTCGGGCCACAGTGGGCGGCGGCGGGCGCGCCCAAAGAGTCCCCCACCGGCGGCGACGTCTCCGCCGGCGCGTTCGGCGGCGCCGGCCTGCGGGCGGGCGTCGGCTTCGAGGTCCAGCTGGGCAAGTCGCCGGTCGGGCTGATGGCCGAGACCGGCTACCACGGCATGTTCCCGCGGGTCGACAAAGACGACGCTGGCGTCATCCCCGACCAGATCGGCGAGACCAAGTCCAAGCTCAACGCGTTTTACCTCTGGGGCGGCGCGACCTGGGCCAAGGACGACCTCGCCATCTCGGCCGGGCCGTCCTGGTTCGTCGGCGGCAGCTCGGCGCTCGGCGAGGACGCCGCGGGCAACCCGACCGCCGTGCAAGGCACGGTCAAGGCTGGCGGCGGCACGGTGGGTGTGTTCTACGGCCTCTTTGACACGCCGGGGATGTCCCGCTCGCGCAGCGGTGTCAGCCTCATCGGCGGCGCCCACACCGACCTGCAGCGGACCTTCCCCTGGGTCCAACTCGCCTTTACGGTCTCGCCGTCCATCTGAAGGAGCCTCCGATGTTTCTCGCACTCTGCCTCGCCACCGCGCTCAGCGGCGTCGCGTCAGCGGCGGAGGTCCCCGTCAACGGCCAGGGGCACGCCTACAACCCGGTCTGGTCGCTCGACGGCCAGCACTTGGCGTTCGAGCTCAACCGCTTCGAGGGCGGCGGGGTCGACCTGATGGTCGTCAAGATGGCCAACGGCACCGCGGTGGGCGCGCCCACCAAGGTCTCGGTGCCCGGCGGCAGCTCGCAGTTCTCGGCCGGCGGCTCGACGGTGGTCAGCCCGGTCTGGCTGCCTGCCGGCCAGCTCATCTTTCAGGGCTCGGTCAACGGCGGCACCAACCGGCTCTTTTACTGGAAGCCGGGCGGCAGCTCGCCGGGCCAGCTGCTGACCCTGCAGCAGATCGCCGGCGACCTGAGCTGGCCGACGGTCACGCTGGACGGCCGCAAGGTGGCCTTCGTGAGCGACGCCACCGGTCATGGCGACCTCTACGTCTGGAACCAGGCCGAGAACACGGTCAAGCTCGCGGTGGGCTCGCCCCAGTCCGAGGGCGCGCCGCGCTGGGCCCTCGACGGCATGACCCTGGCCTACTCCCGCCAAAACCAGGGCGGCGAGGACATGTTCACCTGGAACGGCGAGAACCCGGTCCCCCGCGTGGGCGGCAACGGCGACCAGAGCCGGCCGTCCTGGGCGGGCATGTCGCTGGTCTTCTTCACGAACGAGCGCGGCGACGACAAGTGGGACATCGCCGTCTCTGAGGCCGCCGGCCAGAAGCGCACCCTGGCCAAGGACGTGCGCTTGCCCTTGCGGGCGGCGCCGGCCCTCTCGGTCGACCGCCAGTGGGTGGCCTACGGCTTCTCGGACCCGAAGGTGGCCGACAAGATCCGCATCACCAAGGTCGACGGCAGCAAGAGCGTCGACATCGACACCGGCCTGCACGCCGCCGCCGAGCCCAGCTTGGCCATGGCCAACGGGCGCGTCTACCTCGCGTTCACCGCGCTGCCGCTCAAGGGCTCAGACTGGCGTCAGCTGCACGTGGTCGACATCACCGACAAGCTGCAGTAAGGCTCGGCCCCGGCGGCCGACCGGGCCACGTGGAGCCCGGTGGTCGGCGGCCTGGGGCCCGGACCCGGTCTCAGCGCGCTGGAGCGCGCGCCCCTTCTGGGGCCTCACGTCTGCGGGCACCCCGCGCCGCGGCACGCGCGGGCTCGGTTGCCCGGTGCCCCGGTCCGCCTTCGCGCGACGCCCCCGAACCGCCTGCCTCAGAACCAGGTGCAGGCCTTCTCGGTGAGGAAGTTCATCGCGACGGGGGTCGAGCCGCCGGAGCCGAACTCGTCGGCGCCGTTGTAGTACCAGAAGCTGTTGCCCCCGTCGTCGATCTCGACCGAGTAGGACGCGGTCCAGGACTCTTCGCCCTCGTAGAGGCCCTCGGGGCAGGTGGTCTCGCTGCCGCGGATGTCGGCGCTGACCTGCAGGCTGACCTGGCCGCCGGGGGTCACGTCGCCCGACACGCTGGCGCCCATGGTCCAGACGATCTGGCAGTCGTCCTCGCCGAGCTCTTGCCACCGGTCATTGGCGAAGAGCAGCCAGCGCTCTTCGCCCGCCCAGCCGCTGCCGTCCTCGGTCTGGTAGTACTCGCCATAGAAGTACGAGACGGCGCCGGGCACGTCATACAGCTCGCCGTCGCTGCCCTCGACCTGCTGGCAGCCGCTGAGATCGACCCCGGCCAGCAGATCGGGGAGCGCGTCGAGCGCGTCCTCGCCGCCCTCACCGCCGCCGCCGCCGTCGCCGCCCCCATCGCCGCCGTCAGAGCCGGGGCCCTGGCCGCTGGAGTCGTCTTGGTCTTCCCCCTTCATGGAGGAGCTGCAGGCCGTGAGCAGGAGCACAGCGGACAGGAGGGCGCGGGTCATCGGATCACCTCGGGGAGCGCGCGGAGGGGGGCTCAGAACCACTTGCACTGGTGCGCAGAGCGGAAGCGGACGGCGCCGTCTTTGTGGTAGCCCTCGCCGAGCAGCTTGCCGCTGCCCGCGAAGTAGACCAGGGCCGTGCCATCGGTCTGCAGCTTGACGTCGTAGGCGAGCTGCCCGGGCCTGGCCTCGCGCTTCTTGAGGTCTTCGACGCAGCCGCTCTTCTCGACCAGCGGCGTGCTCGAGAGGCTCAGGCCGAAGTCGCACTCTTGGCAGGCCTTGGGCGGCACCTTCGAGCCGACCAGGCGCCACTCGATGACGCAGTCGC
This sequence comes from Pseudomonadota bacterium, assembly GCA_046051725.1. Classification (GTDB taxonomy): domain Bacteria; phylum Myxococcota_A; class UBA796; order UBA796; family UBA2385; genus JAEUKK01. The sequence continues at coordinate 15,552 of JBJONS010000592.1, forward strand.
CGCCGCCGCGCTCTTTCCACTTGCTGTTGGCGTGCAGCTCCCAGGTCTCGCTGCCGCGGGCCGCGGTGCCGTCGACGATCAGCTCGCCGAAGAAGTAGCTGTCGGCGCCGGGGATGTTGGTGCC
>JBJONS010000593.1:0-3020 GCA_046051725.1 Pseudomonadota bacterium
TGGTCTGCCGGGGCGCTGCAGCCCAAGGCGGTGTCGGTGGGGTCGCCAGGGCGTCGTCGCAGTCGAGCGCACGGGCGACGTAGCCGCTGGGCATACTGCACGCGGCGGTGGGCGAACTGGCGTGACCGTAGGTGTCGGCGTCGGCGTCGCGGTACCAGGTCAGCGCATCGGTCGAGGTGCTCGGGTCGGTGGCGCCGTCGCAGTCGTTGTCGAGGCCGTCGCAGATCTCGGTGAGGCCGGGCGCCTCGAGCGCGTTGGCGTCGTCGCAGTCGCCCGTGCGGCTGACGTGCCCGCTCGGCGCCGCGCAGGCGCGGACGCTCACGCTGCTGCCGTAGGTGTCGCCGTCGGCGTCGGCGTACCAGGTGCCCGCGTCGGCCGCGGTGGCCTCGTCGGTGGCCGTGTCGCAGTCGTCGTCCCGGCTGTTGCAGACCTCGGTGGCGGCCGGGTTGACGGCGGCGACGGCGTCGTCGCAGTCACCCGTCCGCCCGACGTGGCCACTCGGCGCCGCGCAGGCCCGGCGGCTGAGGCTGCTGCCATAGGTGTCGGCGTCGGCGTCGGCGTACCAGGTCACCGCGTCGGCGGCGTCGTCCTCGTCGACGGTCGTGTCGCAGTCATCATCGCGGCTGTTGCAGCGCTCGGTGGCGGCCGGGTTGACGGCGGCGAGGATATCATTGCAGTCGAGCGCCCGGGCGACGTGGCCGCTCGGCGCGGCGCAGGCCCGCTCGGTGTCGGCGGGGTCACCATAGGTGTCGCCGTCGTCGTCGGCGTACCAAGTGGCCGCGTCGGCCGCGGTGGCCTCGTCGGCGCCCTCATTGCAGTCGTCGTCGATGCCGTTGCAGAGCTCTGTCGCGGCGGGGTTGACGGCGATGCGGGAGTCGTCGCAGTCGCCGGTGCGGCTGACGTGGCCGCTCGGGGCGGCGCAGGCGCGGACGCTCACGCTGCTGCCGTAGGTGTCGCCGTCGGTGTCGGCGTACCAGGTGGGCGCCCCCGATGCGCTGGCCTCGTCGGCGCCCTCGTTGCAGTCGTTGTCGATGCTGTCACAGACCTCGGTGGCGGCGGGGTTGACCGCGGCGAGGCTGTCGTCGCAGTCGCCGGTGCGGCTGACGTGGCCGCTGGGGGCGGCGCAGGCGCGCAGGCTGACGGTGCCGCCGTAGGTGTCGCTGTCCCCGTCGGCGTACCAGGTGGGCGCGTCGGCGGCCGTGGCCTCGTCGGTGCCCTCGTTGCAGTCGTCGTCGATGCCGTTGCAGACCTCGGTGGCCGCGGGGTGGACAGCGATGCGCGTGTCGTCGCAGTCGCCGGCCCGGGTGACCGCGCCTGGCGGGGCCGTGCAGCTGCGGGCGCCGCTGCCGATGGCCCCGTAGGTGTCGCCGTCGGCGTCGGTGTAGTAGGTGCCGGCGTCGGCGGCGTCGGCCTCGTCAGGGGTGCCGTCGCAGTCGTCGTCGACGCTGTTGCAGACCTCGACGGCCACGGGGTTGACCGCCGGGCGCGTGTCGTCGCAGTCGAGCGCGCGGGCGACGTAGCCGACCGGCGCGGCGCAGGCCCGGGTGGACAGGCCGACATCGCCGTAGCTGTCGCTGTCGGCGTCGCGGTAGAAGGTGAGGGCGTCGACGGCGCTGGGCTCGTCGAGCTGTCCGTCACAGTCGTTGTCGTCGCCGTCGCAGAGCTCCGCGGCGGCGGGGTTGACCGCGGCGAGCACGTCGTCGCAGTCGAGCGCGCGGGCGACGTGGCCAGCGGGCGCCGCGCAGGCGCGGGTCGTGGAGCCCACGTCGCCGTAGGTGTCGCCGTCGAGGTCGCGGTAGTAGGTGCCCGCGTCGGTGGCGGTCGACGGGTCGACGACGAAGTCGCAGTCGTTGTCGATGCCGTCGCAGAGCTCGGGGCGGCCCGGGGCCCGCAGCGAGGTGCTGTCGTCGCAGTCGCCGGCGAGGGTCACGGCGCCGGCAGGGGCGCTGCAGGCGCGGGTGGCCGAGCCGACATCGCCATAGCCGTCGCGGTCGGCGTCGGCGTAGAAGGTGCCCGCGTCGATGGCGTCGGCCTCGTCGAGCGCGCTGTCGCAGTCGTTGTCGATGCCGTCGCAGACCTCGGCGGCGTCGGGTGAGGTGGCCGCGTCGCGGTCATCACAGTCCGACCCGGCGGCGATGCCTGAGGCGGTGGCGTCATCGCCCCAGCCATCGAGGTCGGCGTCGGTGCGGCAGAGGTCGGGGTCGGCCTCGTTGGACGCGGCGCCGGGGTAGGTGAAGGGGTCGGCGTCGTCGCAGTCACCGCCCACGGTGGCCGCGCCTTCGGGCGGGGTGCAGGAGGAGATGGGGCGGCTGTCGTCGCCGAAGCCGTCGCCGTCGTTGTCTTCGAATGCCCCGCTCGAGCAGACCTCGATGGTCACGGTGTCGATGCAGGGCGCACCGATGCCGTCGTCGACCCGCAGCGTGAGGGTGTGGGCGCCGGCCGAGAGGTCGGCGAGCAGGGTGCTAAAGGCCCCGCTGGAGTCGATGACAATGGGCCCAAGGCCGCCGTCTCGGTCGCTCTCGACGGTGGCGCTGAGCAAGGCGCTGGCGGTCTCGGCGTCGGTGGCGGTGCCGGTGAATCGCAGAGCCTCGCCGAGGGGCACGATGTCGGCGTCAAGCGGGCTGGTGATGGCGCAGTCTGGCGGGGTGTTCTCGACGACGACGAGGTTGACGCTCTCGGAGCTGCTCTTGCCCGCGCTGTCGGTGACGGTGGCGCGCAGGGTGTGGGCGCCGAGGGTGAGGGCAGCCGAGCCAGACCACCGTCCGTCGGCGTCGGTGCCCGCGCCCGAGAGGGTCAACGGCGCGTCGTTGTCGGTGACGGTGACGACGAGCTGTTCGACGTCATCCTCGGCGTCGGCGATCTGGGCCTGAAAGGCGATGAGGGCGTCGACGAGGTAGGGGCCGCCATCAGGGGTGGGGGCGAGCAGATCGATGGTGGGGGCGTCGGTGGGGGTGACCTCGATGGAGACGCTGTCTTCGTCCGCGTCGTTGTCGTTGTCGACGACGACGACGCGGAGGATG
>JBJONS010000594.1:0-3894 GCA_046051725.1 Pseudomonadota bacterium
GGGGGCGCATGGGGGCTCCGGGGGCGGTCGTGTGACGCCCCGTGGGTTGTAGCCGGAGGCGCGGCCGCCCGCCGTCGGCCCTCCCTCCCGCCGTCGGCCCTGGCGTCCGCCTCAGGCCGCCGGCGCCGCGGGGAGCGCCCGCGCGGCCTCTCCCACCCGCAGGGGGCCGCCCCGCAGCACCCGGGCGGTGAACCCGCAGTGTCCCCAGGCGGCGGCCTCTCCACCCGGGCCGAGCGCGGCCTCGACCCGGTGGCAGGGGTCGCAGGGTCCGGTCAGCTCCAGCAGGACCTCGCCGATCTGGACCCGCCCCTTGCCGATCGCGGCGAGCGGCAGCCCCGAGACGACGAGGTTGCGCCGCAGCAGCGCGGGGTCCACGCCCTCTCGGCCCATCAGCGCGGCGATCACGGCGAGGTCCTCGCGCTGGATCAGGGTGACCTGGCGCTTGCGGCCCGGCCGCCCCGCCGCGCGGTGGTCGCCGCGCAGCCCGTGGGCCTCGATCGCCTCGGCTTCGGCGGGCCGCAGCAGGGGCGCCTGCCGCGCGGGCGAGAGGAAGATGGCGTCAAGCACGCCAACCTGGGGGATGTGCTGCGGCGTGGGCATCGGCGCTCCGGCGGCGGGGAGGCGCCGGCCTATCCCCGCGGCGGCGGCGCGGAGAAGGCGTAGAAGCCGGCGTCGGCCAGCGCGGGCACCCGGTCCTTCGGCATGAGCAGCGTGCGGACGCCCCAGAGGTCGGCGAAGACCCGGGCGTGGGTGGTGCGGTCCAGGTACTCGACGCCAGAGCTGCCGCCGGTGCCGACCCGGCGGCCGATGACCCGCTCGACCATGCGGGCGTGGCGGTGGCGGAACAGCACCAGCTGCTCTTCGAGCTCGACCACGGTGTCGATGAGCAAGCGGGGCCAGGCCAGCAGCGGCAGATCGCGGTGGCTCTCGATGAACAGCAGGCCGGCGCGGGCCCGCTTGCGGTGCGGGCGCTCGGCGTCGGGCGCGTCGTCGGCGCGCAGGAAGCGCGCGGCGGCGGCGCTGGCGGCGGCGAAGCGGGCCTCAAGCTCGGCGGCCGTGGTGAGCTGGGCCGCCTGCAGCCGGCGGAGCTGCTCGCCGTGCCAGTCGTCGAGGGCGGCGAGGTAGCCGTCGATGAAGTGATCGACCACGGCGCTGTCGGCGGGGTGTCCGGGCGTGCTGCCCTCGATCGGCGTGCGGGCCAGCCAGTCCTCGACCACCGCGCGCAGCGTCAGTCCGGCGTCAGCGTCGGCCTGGGCGGCCGAGATGTGGGCCCAGGCCCGGGCCCCGGCGGGCGAGCGGTCGGCCAAGCCCTTGATGTGGGCCAGCGCGTCGGTCTCGCCGTAGCGCTCGCGCTGGGCCGAGGTCAGGCCCAGCCGCAGCTCGAGCTCGCGGATCTGAAAACTCTGAAAGCCGCTCGCCGGCACCAGCTTGTCGCGGAAGCTGAGGAAGTCCTGCGGGGTGAGGGTCTCCATCACGTGGAACTGCTCGACCGCCAGCCGCATGATCTGGGCGGCCCGCCGCAGCTGGTGGACCACGGCGGGGACCTTCTCTTCGTCGAGGCGCTGCCCGCCGAGCAGGGCGGTCGCCTCTTTGAGCTCGCGCAGCACCTGCTTGAACCAGAGCTCGTAGGACTGGTGCACGATGATGAACAGCAGCTCGTCGGCCGAGAGGCCCGACTCATCGCCGGCGAGCCCGCCCTGAAGGCCGAGCAGCGTGTCGATCTGCAGGTAGTCCCAGTAGGTGGGGACGGACGGCGCGGGGGCGGAGGTCGGTTCGGGCTGCATGGGGCTCCCTCGGGCGGTGGGCCAGGAGCCTACTCCGCGGCGCGGGGCCCGCTCGCGGCGATAGGGCAGATCCGCGCCCGACCTGGCGGCGGCGTGGTGCTCACAAGCGGCTGACAGCGCGAGGCCCGGTCGCGCCGGAGGCCCGTGGTAGCGTCGGCGGCCCGTCTCCGCCGAGGTCCCCGATGCACCGCACCGCCCCCGTCCGCGCCCTCCTCCTCGCCGCCGTGGCGCCGTTGGCCGCCTGCGGCGCTGCGCCGGTCGACAGCCAGCCGGCCAAGGACGCGGTGATCGCCGCCTTCGCCCAGGCCAACCCGCCCGGCCGCACCGGGCTCTTGCTCAAGGGCCACAGCGTCTGGCTCGAGGCCCCGGCCTTCGCCGCGAGCTGCCTCACCGGCAAGGACCTCGCGTTCATCGACGACCCGCGGGGCCGCCCGGCCGGCAGCGCGGGGCGCATCACGCCCACCTACGAGAACCAGCGCTGGCTGCTCAAGAGCACCGCGCAGGGCTACTGCGTGCTGCTGGGCGCCGATCCGAAGATCGAGCTCGGCGAGGCCAGCTATGGCCAAGACGTCTGGCGCATCGACGCGAAGATCTCGATGGGGGCGCCATCCCCGTGGTTCGAGTGCCTCGACGAGAGCGCCAAGACCCGCAAGATCGAGGTCCGCTACGACAAAGAGGGCAAGGCCGAGGTCGTGACCGACCTGTCGGTGGGCCAGGGCGACTGCCCCGCGCCGCTGGTCGGGTCCGAGGTCCGCACCGGCGCGGCCAGCCCGGCGGGCGCGGGCGGCGCGGCGCCGACCAAGGCCGAGGTCATCGCCCTGGTCAAAGACTTCGACAAGCTGCTCGACGATGCCGACCACGCCGGCGCCTTCGCCAAGCTCAGCTGCGTGAACCTCTTCGCGACCCCGCCCTGGGGCGCCTGCGCGGTCAGCGAGCTGCTGGCGGTGGGGCCGTCCTTCGCGGCCGAGCGCAAGGCCTGGCACGGCACGCCCTGGCTCGAGTACGGCCTCAAGTCTGTCGATGACATCGGCGCCATCTCCAAAGACGCCGAGATCCCCGGGCTGTTCCACGTGAGCTTCCACCACCAGCGCAGCGACCGCAGCCGCTCCTTCTCGGTCCAGCGGATCGACGGCGAGCTGCGCATGTTCGGCGTGGTCGAGCGCAAAGCCGAGGGCCTGACCGTCGCGCGGCTCCTCTCCGACCTCGCCGACAAAGACAAGCGCGCCGTGCTCAAGCGGCGCCTCGCTGGCGAAGACATCGACGCCGAGGGCAACTCCAACAAGCCCGAGCCCGAGCCCGCCGCCGGCTGAGACCGGCTGAGCCGGGGGCCCGCGCCCGGCTGGGGTGGCCCGCCGCGAGGGGTGGCCTCGAAATTGTTCGGGTGGATCCGGACCCGTCGCCTGTGCTACCCCCGTGCGGTGGCCCGACCGGATCCCCCGGCTGAAGCGGAGCTCCGCGCGCGACCCGCGCGCTTGGCTTGCGTGGGGTCCCGGTTGTTCCCACCTGAGGACCCTCCCCCATGCCCACCGTGATCCGCAACGGCGTGTCTATCGACTATGACGTCACCGGCACCGGCCCCTGTGTGGTGTTCACCCACAGCTTTTTGTGCGACCGCAGCATGTTCCGCCACCAGGTCGCGGCGCTGCAGGCGCACTTCCGCGTGATCAACATCGACCTGCGGGGGCACGGCGCCTCGGGCGATGCCAGCGCGCCCTTTGGCATCTATGACCTCGTGGACGATGTGCTCGCGGTGCTCGACGCCGAGGGCGAGCGCGCCGCCATCTGGGCCGGCCTGTCGATCGGCGGCTTTCTGAGCATGCGGGCGGCGCTGCGGCACCCCGATCGGGTGCGGGCGCTCGTGCTCATGGACACCGACGCCGGCACCGAGTCGCGGTTCAAGACGGTCAAGTACGGGGCGCTGCTTTGGGGGCTGCGCCTCGTCGGCGTCAGGCCGCTGCTGTCGGCGCTGACCCCGATCTTCCTCGGCCCGACCACCTGCGCCCAGCGGCCGGCGGTCGTCGCCGAGATCGAGGGGAAGTTCATGGCGATGCGCATCCCGTCGGTCGCCAACGGCATCCGGGCCATCACCACCCGCGACGCGATCGCCGCC
>JBJONS010000595.1:0-6292 GCA_046051725.1 Pseudomonadota bacterium
TCCCATGACCGCCGTCGCCGCCGCCCGTCTCACCTACGCCGACTACCTGCAGCTCGAGGCCGAGAGCGGCCTGCGCCACGTCTTTTGGAGCGGCGAGGTCTGGGCGATGAGCGGCGGCAGCGCCGACCACGCGCGCATCGCGATGGCCGTGGCCGGCGAGCTGCACGCGGGGCTGAAGCGGGGCCCCTGTCGCAGCTTCTCGTCGGACCTCAAGCTCTGGCTCGGCGCGGCAGACATGGCCGTGTACCCCGACCTGAGCGTCATCTGCGGCCCGGTGCTCCGCCCGCCGCACGACCCGCAGGCGGCGACCAACCCGCGCCTCGTGGTCGAGGTGCTCTCGCCCTCGACCCGGGGCTTCGATCTCAGCGCCAAGCGCATGGCCTACCAGCGCACCGAGGGCCTCGAGCACATCCTGTTCATCGAGAGCGAGCGGGTGGGCGTCGAGCTGTGGACCCGCGGGGCCGGCCGCGCCTGGCAGGTGCAGGCCTTTGGGCCCGGCGAGCGGGTGGCCCTGCCCGGCCTCGGCGCCGCGGGGCTCGAGCTCGAGGTCGACGCGCTGTACCTGGGCACCGAGCTGCTCGAGGGCGTGGCCGCGGGGGGCTGAGCGCGGGGGCCTGGGGCGCCGCCTCGCGCGCGGCAGGGGGCAGAGGGGCCGCGCCCGCCCCGGCGGGCGCGGGTCGGCCGCCGGCCGACGGAGCGCAGCGAACCCCCGGCCGCACCCGACCGCCGGCGTGGCCGGCGGGGCCGCACGGTCGTGGGCGGCGTCCCCGCCGGGCTCCCGGGCGCCGCTGCAGCGCGGCTGCGCCCGCCCCGCACCCCTGGGCCCGCGGACCCGAGGGGTGAAGCGCGCACGTGGCCCCTGTCGGTGCGCGCCGCGTCACGTCACCGGGGTGGCGGGGGTCTATCGAGACCAGATCGCCTCGACGTCGCCTGCCGGGACGTCGGTGGCCTCCCAGGTGCTGCCGTCGGGGAACCGCACCTCGACCTTGTCGGCGCGCGCGTGGCCACCCAGGCCGAAGATCATCTCGTGCGCGTCATTGCCGTGCATGCGGTCGCTCAGCAGCCAGCGGGTCTGCGCCCGGCCCTGGCTCCAGACCCGCACCCGGCTGCCGAGGCCGTGGGGGTTCGTGTCGGGGCCGTCGACGCTGACGCGCAGGCCCGTCGGGCAGCCGCCGTCGGTCAGCCAGATCTTCATGTCGTGCTTGCCCATCACCACGGCGTCGGTGTCGCCATCGCCGTCGAGGTCGCCCTGCACGACCGAGCGCTGGCGGCCCGGCGATTGGTCGAGCCCCACGGTGTCGGCCACCGCGAAGGTGCCGTCGGGCAGCGCGCGCAGCAGCACGTCGTGCTGCAGCGAGCCGTCTTCCCAGGAGGGGTCGGTGCCCGGCAGCGTGCCAAAGGCGCTCTCGATGTCTTCTTCGAGCCGGCCGAAGGTGACGTAGAGGTCGTCATAGCCGTCGCGGTCGTAGTCGCTGATCGCCACGCCCCACGAGGTGAAGGTCTCGGGCTCGATGGGGATGATGGCGTTGAGCGCGAGGCCCATGTTGACGTAGCGGGCGGGCCCGTCGCTCATCAGCAGGGTCTGGGGCCCGACGTTGGTGGTGTAGGTGTCGGGGATGAGATCGCCGTTCCAGTCGGTGAAGGCTGAGCCCATCGAGTACATCGGCACGGTGCACGAGCAGTCTTCGTCGACCACGAACCAGCCGCCGTCGTTGCGCCACAGCTGGTTGGGCACCGCTTGGTAGCCGGCGTCGTTGACCACGTAGATGTCGAGGTCGCCGTCGTTGTCGGCGTCCATTGGCATCGCCTGGAAGGTCACGCCCCAGTTGTGCTCGACGGGCAGGCGCTCGTCGGCGCGCACCCACGCGCCCTCGTGCTGCAGGTACAGGTGGTTGGGCTGACCGCGGATGGTGCCGTCGACGAACGCGTCGCGGGTCATGTGGTGGGGGCGCGACGACACCACAAGGTCGAGGTCATCGTCGTTGTCCATGTCGGCGAAGGCCCCGGCGTACGAGCCGGTGGAGGAGCCCTCGAGCTCGACGCTGCGCAGCTGCCCCGGCGCCTCTTGGTACAGGAGGCGGTCGTTGTGATCGCGCGAGGTGCCGAGCCACACGTCAAGGTCGCCGTCGGCGTCGAGGTCGATCAGGTAGGCGCTGGTGGCCGCCGGCAGCGGGCCGCCGTCCATGGTCCAGGTGTCGTCGAGGGTGAAGTGGCCGGCGCCGTCGTTGATGGCGACGAGAGAGCCGCCTTCCCAGGCGACGAAGATGTCGAGGTCGCCGTCGAGGTCGAGGTCACCGAGGCCGGCGCCGTGATCGGCCTTGAACAGGGGGACGCGGGTCGGCATGCTGTCGACGGGGAAGTACTGCGCGAGGCTCATCTCGAGCGGCGCGCAGCTCTGGGGCGGGGGCTCGGACGGCGCGCCGCTGTCGCCCGCGCGGTCGTGCACGGCTTGACCGGGCTCGTGCTGCGGGGGGGCCTCGGTGACCCGGACGCAGCCGGCCGCGCCGCTGATGAGCGCCGCGCCGAAGGTGGGGATCAGGGCCCGGGTCCGCCCAGGCCGCGCTGCTTGGTGGGATGCGGCGGTCATGTCTCTTTATATCTCAGGCGCGCTGTGATGACGTGAGGTCCACTCGAACGGTCGCGCGCGTTTTCCTGACGGGTCGCGATCTCGGCGTGCCGCAGGGCGCTCTCGCCCGCGCATGTGGATCGGCGCGGGCGCGCGGGGCGCGGGTCAGCCGCCGCGGGCCCGCCCGGGTGCCCCCTCGACGCGCTGGCCGCGCGGGTCGGCGGGGCGGGCTGCGCCCCCGACGGGGACGGCCTGCGTGCCTGCCGCGCGGCGGCGCCCTGCCGCGCCTGGCCCCGCGCCCACCGGACCGCGGGGCCGGCTACATCGGCGCCATGATCACGCACCTCCGCTGGATCGCCGCAGGCTTCGACCGCAAGAGCGCCCTGGCCATCACCATCGCGCTGTGCACCTACAGCGCCATCGGCTGGCGCTGGCAGCACCTCATCAACCCGCGCCTGGGCATGGACTGGCTGCTGGCCGGCATCTGGGTCTTCATGACCCTGCTGCTGAGCTGGCGCATCGAGGCGCGCACCGACCTGCGGCTCATCCTCGTCGGGCTGTGCGGCGGCGCGTTCATCGAGTGGTGGGGCACCGAGACGGCGCTCTGGTGGTACTTCACCAAAGAGCGCCCGCCGGTGTGGATCGTGCCGGCCTGGCCGGTCGCCGCCCTGACCATCCACCGCCTGCCCGCGCTCATCGGGCGCTTCTGGCCCGGGGTCGAGCGCCTCGGGCGGGTCTACCTGCCGCTGATGCTCACCTTCATCGTGATGATGGTGCTCTTTATGTGGCCGGCGGTCGACAAGCTGCCCTCGCCGCTGGTCATCGCGCTCATGCTCGGCGTGACCTTCGCCGGCGCCCGGCGCGACCGCGACGTGGCGGTCTTCCTGACCGGCGCCTTGCTGGGCATCTTCCTCGAGTACTGGGGCACGAGCCGCAAGTGCTGGACCTACTACACCCGCGGCGTGCCCCCGGTCGAGGCGGTGCTGGCCCACGGTTTTGCCGCCGTGGCCTTCGCCCGGGCCGAGCAGGTGCTGGCCTGGCTGGTCGCGCGCACCGCCGCGGCGCGGGCCCCGGCGCAGGCGGGCTGAGGGGCGGCCTCGGGCAGAGACAGAGCGGAGCGTCGGGTGCCCTCGGGCCATCGGAGCATCGGGCGCCCCGCCGGCCTGCGGCCGTCGGCGCCCGTCCTGCGGGCTCGGCCGGTCGGCCTCGGCCGCTGCGCGGCCCGACCGGTGGTCGGCCCTGCGGCCGGGCTGGCGCGCGCGAGGCGTTTTTTTGGGGTGACTGCCCTTTGTGGCCTTCCGTTGGTTGGTCGGTTGACCTTTCGCTGGCCTTTCGCTGGCCTTTCGCTGGCCTGTCGGTTGGCCTTCCGCTGGCCTGTCGGTTGGCTTTCCGTTGGCCTTTCGGTTGGGCTTGGCGCTCGTGCGAGGCTTGGCCTTGATGCGTTCAGGATGTTGGCCGCGCTGTCCACCGTCATGTCGTTGACTTGCGCCGGGGGTCTCCGACCCCCAGGCCCCCGGCCAAGGGGCCCGCGGGGCCCCTTGGATCCCCCGCCAAGGGGGGCCGGCGGGCCGGCTTCGCGCGGCGCATGGCAGCGCCGCGCGCCAGCCCGCGATGGCCCCCCTTTGGAAACCCCCCACAAGCGGCGCGACCCGCTGCTCGCTGTGGGCGATGAAGGGGGGCGCCGCGAAGGGCTGGGCTTGGGTGGGCTTCGGCGCGCGTTGGTGCGCTGGTGGGCGATGAGGTGGAGGGCCGCGGTTCGTGAGGGGCCGTGTGGTGGCGATCGAACGATTGACCGGGGCTTCAAGGGTGCCGTGAGGTGGCGATCGAACGGTTGATCGGGGTGGTGCAGGTGCTGCACAAGGGCGATCGACCGGTTGATTGGGGCGGTGCAGGTGCTGCACAAAGGTGATCGAGCGGCTGATCGGGGCGGTGCAGGTGCTGCACGAGGGCGGTCGAGCGGTTGATCGGGCCACTGCAGGTGCTGCACAAGGGCGATCAAACGCCTGATCGGGGCGGTGCAGGTGCTGCACAAAGGCGATCAACCGTCTGATCGGGCCAGTGCAGGTGCTGCACAAGGGCGATCGAGCGGTTGATCGGGCCGCTGCAGGTGCTGCACAAGGGCGATCGAACGGTTGATCGAGGCATCACGGGTCTGATGTGCTTGTGATCAACAAGATGCCTATTCGGGCCGCCGGGCGGGCCAAAGCCGGCCTGCCCCGAGCGGCCGCGCCCCGCTGGGGAGTCCTATCCTCTCCAGCGACCTGGCGGGCCAAGGCGGGGCCAGTGGGCGCGGCGGGGCGCGCGGGTGGCGGGGCGGGCCCGGGCGCGGCGGCGCACGGTCAGGTGCGGCGCGGACAAGCGCGCGGCCGGCGCGCGGGGCGGGCGCGGCGGCCGGCGGCGGCGAAGTGCGGCCGGCCCGGGTCCTCGGCGCGGCGGGCCGCGGGCCCGACGTGGGTGGTCCAACCGGATCACAAGCCCGCAGATCGGGCTTGCGCGGCCCGCCGCGCGAGGTGTAGCGTCGGGGCTGCACCGCGCGCGCCCCGCCACCGCCGCCGACCGAGGTCCCCCATCATGCAGCAGCACCCGTCGAGAACCGGCCCCCCCCCAGCACTTTCGCCGCATGAGGCTGGGGGCCCCGAGCAAGCCGGCCCCGCGCGGGCCCGCCGCCGGCGCCGCGCCGCCGCGGCCCTGGCGATGACGCTGGCGCTGACCGGGCCCTGGGCTTGGGCTGAGCTGGGTGATCCGCCGCCGGGCGAGCCGCCGGGTCCGCCGACGCCGCCCCCGCCGCCGGATCCGCCCCCGCCGCCCTTGCCGCCGGAACCTCAGCCGCAGTTTGGCTTCACGTGGGCCGGGGGCGGTGTGCGGGCGGTCTGGGACGCGGACCTCAAACTCCAGGCGCCTGGGCTCACCGCATGGGACGGCTGGGAGAACACCACCTGTGGCCCCACCTCTGCCGGCGTCGAGACCGCGTGGCCGCTGCCCTACGATCCGGGCCCCGACAGCGTCCCGCCCCCGCCGACCACGGGCGCGCACGCCCAGCTCGACTGGTCGCGGAACGCCGCGGGGCGCAGCCTCTGGCGCATGGCCGACGCCAACCTCAACCTCTACTTGCACCAGTACAACCCGGTGCCCGGCGTATTTTGGCACGTCGACCACGCCTGCGACTGGCTGAGCTGGTCGGCGCTCAACGACGAGATCCAGCGTGAATATGACGCCCTGGTCATCGAGGATCCAAGCGCTGAGCCAATCTATACCGGGCTAGTCCTGCCGCATGGGGGTCCGTCGCAGCGCCACTACAACGACCTGGTGAGCCGCGGCGCCCCCTGGTGCACCTACCGCGACGCCGTCGTGCGCGTGCGCCAAGAGGCCGCCGACCACCCCGACATCGTGCGCGTCGCGGTGGTCGACGAGCTGTACCGCATGTTGGTCGGCCCCGACACGATGTTCGATGGGCTCGACAACCCCTTCGACGTCAGCCACGTCGAAGCGCTGCGGGCCCTGCTCGGCGAGGCAGACGCGGCGGCAGCGACCAGCGCGCGCCAGCAATGCGAGGCGGTGATCGCAGGCGGGGGGGCGCTGAGCCCGCTGTATACCGAGGCGGTCTACGCAGACCCCGACTACCTCGGCAGCCCGGTCCTCGGCGCCGACGGCTACCAAGCAGAGGCGCCGGTCGAGCTCTGGGCGCGTATGCACGCGGTCACGATCCCCCGCTTCATCGTGCCGAGC
>JBJONS010000596.1:0-3222 GCA_046051725.1 Pseudomonadota bacterium
CGCCCAGGCCGCGCGGGCCGCCGCCGGGCTCGAGCAGGCGACCGCGCGCATCGCCGAGCTCGAGGCCGACGACCTGCGCCTCGGCGAGTCGATCGCCGCCATCGAGGGCGAGCAAGACGGCCACCGGGCCCAGCTCGACGAAGACCAGGCCACCGCCAAGGTCTTGCGCGACCAGGTCCGCGCCGACGAGGCGACCCTCGGCGACGTCCGCAGCCGGCGCGACGAGGCGCGCAAAGCCCTCGCCGAGCTCGAGCAGCAGCTCGGGCAGGTCAAAGAGCAGCTCACCCGCATCCGCGAGGGCCTCGAGGAGCGCTACGAGATCTCGCCGGCCGGCCTGCTCGACCGCCTCGCCCGCAACGGGCACGTGGTGATTGAGGCCGAGGTCGGCCTCGCGCAGGCGCCGGTGCTCGATGAGGTCAAGAAGGGCGATGAGGACGCCGAGGTCGAGGACCTGCGGGTGGTCGGCGCCATGCTCGAAGACGCCGCCCTCCAAGAGGCGTGGACCGAGCGCTTGGCCAAGGCCAAGCGGGCCCTGCAGCGGCTCGGCGAGGTCAACCTCGTCGCCCTGCAAGAGTACAAAGACGTCAGCGAGCGCTTCGCCGAGCTCGACGGCCAGCGCGCCGATCTCGAGCGCTCGGTCAAGTCCATCCGCGGCACCATCGCGCGCCTCAACCGCCTGTGCCGCGACCGCTTCCGCGAGACCTTTGACCGCGTGGACGCCATCTTCCAAGAGCTGTACCCGCGGCTCGTCGGCGGCGGCAAGGCCCAGCTCCGCCTCACCGATGAAGAGGACCTGCTCGAGACCGGCATCGAGGTCTACGTGCAGCCGCCGGGCAAGAAGGCCCAGGCGCTGTCGCTGCTCTCGGGCGGCGAGACGGCCATGGTCGCCATCGCGCTGATCTTCTCGTTGTTCCGTGTGCGGCCCTCGCCCTTCTGCCTGCTCGACGAGGTCGACGCGCCGCTCGATGAGGCCAACGGGGCGCGGTTCAACGCGATGCTGTCGGACATGTCGACGCTGTCGCAGTTCATCGTCATCACGCACAACAAGAAGACGATGGAGTGCATGGACACGCTGTATGGGGTGACCATGGTGCAGGCGGGCGTGTCGCGCCTGGTCACGGTGCAGATCGACTGAGTCTGCGCGACAGGGGGTCTGATGGACGTGCCAGTCGACATTCTCGCTCAGAGTCCCGCGGTGCTCGCCGCCGCGGTGGCCGCGGTGCTGGCCCTGGTCGGCGGGGTCGCCTTCGCCCTGCGCCGCCGCGCCGCGCCCGCCGAGGCCGAGGGGGATGGCGGCCCGCGCCCGCCGACCGGCGGCTTCTTCGCCGGTTTTGCGCGCACCCGCGAGGCCCTCGCCGCGCGCCTCGCTGGGCTCGGCGACAAGGGGGCCGACGCCGCCTTCGAGCAGCTCGAAGAGGCCCTGATCAGCGCCGATGTGGGCGTCAAGACCGCCACGGCGGTCGTCGAGGGCGTCCGGCGGCGGGCGAGCCGGGGAGCCGACGGGGCCGCGCTGCGGGCCGCGCTCAAGGCCGAGCTGGCCGCGCGCTTGGGCGCGCCAGTGCCGATCGCCGGCCCTCCGCCCGCCGCGCCGCTGGTGATCTTGGTCGTCGGCGTCAACGGCAGCGGAAAGACCACGACCATCGGCAAGCTCGCCGCCCGCTACGTGCGGGGCGGCAAGAAGGTGCTGCTGGCCGCTGGAGACACCTTCCGTGCCGGCGCCATCGAGCAGCTGCAGATCTGGGGTGAGCGGGCCGGCGCCCAGGTCGTCGCCCACCAAGAGGGCGCCGACCCCGCCGCGGTCATCTTCGACGCGCTCGAGGCGGGCAAAGCGCGCGGCGTGGACGTGGTCATCTGCGACACCGCTGGGCGCCTGCAGGCCCAGTCGACGCTGATGGATCAGCTCAGCAAGGTCGTGCGGGTGATGAAGAAGGCCGTGCCCCGCGGCCCTGACGAGGTGCTGCTGGTCCTCGACGGCACCAGCGGCCAGAACGCGATGAGCCAGGCCCGCATCTTCAAGGCGGTGGTGGGCGTGACCGGCGTGGCCCTCACCAAGCTCGACGGCACCGCCAAGGGCGGCGTGGTGGTGGCGATCAAGGACGAGCTCGGCCTCGACGTGAAGCTCGTCGGGCTGGGCGAGGGCGTCGACGACCTGCGGGACTTCGAGCCCGCAGCCTTTGTCGAGGCGCTGGTGGGATAGCCGCGCGGGCGGGCCGAGCCCGCCCCTCTCCCTCGGTCGGGTCGCCCGGCAGCAGGAGCCCGTATGCAAGTCCGCATCACCATCCGCGGCCGCCAGTACACCGTGCGGGGCGACGACTCCGAAGAGGACGTGCGCGCGGTCGCCGCTGAGCTCGAGACCCGCCTCGCCGAGGTGGCCAGCCGCACCCGGTCTTTTGACGAGTACACCATCGCGCTGCTCACGGCCTTGAACCTCACGAGCGAGCTCCGGCGCCTGCGCACCCGCACGATGGACCGCCTCGGCGAGCTGGACCGCGAGGCGGCCTCGCTCACCGCGATGCTCGAGGCCGCGCTGCCGGCGGAGGGCGAGGGGTGAGCGGGGGGGCCGCTGCGGCGGGGCGGGGCCGGTGGGCCTCGCTCCCGGCGGACCTGCAAGATCGCCTGGTCGGCGTTGTTCTCGCCGCGCCGAGCTCCGTGGTGCTCGCCTTGTCTGCGTGGCTCGAGCCCGCCGCGGGCGGCGTGGGCACACACAAGCAGCTCGGCCTCAACGGCTGCGCGGTGCTGACCGCCACCGGCTGGCCCTGCCCGATGTGCGGCATGACCACGACCTTCGCGCACATGGCGCACCTGTCGCCGGTCGACGCCGCGCTCACGCAGCCCTTTGGCGTGGTCCTGTTCCTGCTGACGGTGGCCTTTGCCAGCGTCGGCTGGGCGGACGTGCTGCTGCCCGCCGGGCGGTGGCGGCGCCTCCGCGACGGGGCCCTGGCCCGCGAGGTGCCCCTGGCGGTGGCGGCGCTGGTCGGCATGGGCCTGGGCTGGGCCTACAAGGCCGCGGTGATGCGAGGCGGATTGCCCTGGTAGCAGCGGGCATATCCGTGAGTTCAGAAAAAGGTGGTGAGGGAGCCTTGCCAGGTCACGAAGGGTCGAATAGACTGCGTGGGCTGGGGGCGGCGCCGCCCGGCGGCGAAAGCCGCGAGATGGCGACGCTCCTTGGTGGAGCTTGAGGCGACAGGGTGTGGGTGCTCGACGCGTTTGAGCGCGCCCCCT
>JBJONS010000597.1:0-3656 GCA_046051725.1 Pseudomonadota bacterium
ACCGCGATGGCCGACACCGCTTTGAGAGACGCCCGGTAGTCCACGCCGATGCCGACCGCTGCGCCCGACCCCGGGGGCGCGCCTGCCTTCAGCGCCCCGCCCCGCGCGCCGCGGTCGGGCAGCGCGGGCGGCGGCAGCGGGGCGAGCACGGCCTCGGCCGGCGGGCGGTGCTCTGCGGAGCCAGGCGCCGCGCCAACGACCGGCACCGCGGGGCTCCAGTCGGACGGGGTGGGTGCTCCGTTGCCATCGACGCGGAGGGCGCCCACACGGCGGCGGGCATCGACCGCCGAGGGGCGGCGGTCGGGCTCGGGCTGGAGCATGGCGTCGAGCAGTCCCATCAGCCCGGGGCTGAGGCCCACGGCCGATCGCCAAGCCACGTGGCCGTCGCGGCCATGCAGCTCGGCCGGGGGGCGGCGCGAGAGCAGGGCCACCACGGTCATCCCGAGGGAGTAGACGTCCGAGGTGGGGGGCGCAGCGCCGCCGAAGGCCTCGGGGGCCATGAAGCCGAAGGTGCCCGCCACGGTGGCACCACCGGGGGTGTCGGACAAGGCCTCGCGCACCGCGCCGAAGTCGACGAGGGCGACGCGGCCGTCGGAGCGGCGGATCAGGTTGGCGGGCTTGAGGTCGCGGTGCACCACCGGCGGATGCAGGCCATGGAGGTACACCAGCACATCGAGCACCTCATCGATGAGGTCGAGGGCCTCGGCCTCGGACCAGCGGTGCTCGGCCAGCCCGGCCTGGAGGTCTGTGCCCTCGACGAAGTCCTGCACAAGGTAGGCGGTCGCGGCGCGGCCGCGCCCGATGAGCAGCTCGTCGCGCCAGCGGGGCAGCGCCGGGTGGCGGAGCTGGCGAAGCACGTCGCCCTCGCGCGCGACCAGCGCGCGGGCCTTGTCGGAGTCGAGGTTGCCCAGCAGCACCTGCTTCACCGCGACCGTGTCGCCGGAGCGCAGGTCGGTGGCGCGGTAGACGACACCGTGGGCGCCACGGCCAACCCGCGCGAGGAGCGCGTAGCGGCCGGCGAGGCGAGGGTCGGCGCCACAGCTGGTGCAGGGGGCCTCCGGCGAGGTGGGGAGCAGCTCCGTCAAACACGCGACACAGATCATGGGACCCCCCGGGGCCGACGGCGCTATCGTCGGCGCACGGGCCTCGCCATCTTGGCCTCGGGCAGGCCCCATCGCGGGAAGTACGGAGGCTGCCCGGGGCGTCGTCATCGCACGGGCGCCAGCGCCCTGCGCGGCCCGGCCCGGTCTGTGCCCGCGGCGCCGGCCCGCGGGCAGCCGCGCTGAGGACCGCGACAGCGCCGTCGCCTCCAGCTGAGCGGCCCCGCCGGGGCAGGCCGTAGCGGTCTTGGCGCTGCGCGGGCTCGCTGCGCTCCGTCGGCCTGCGGCCGACCCGGCGATGCCGGCCGCTCCGCTCCCTGCCGCCGCGAGGCGGGCGGCGAGGGGGCCGCGCCCCGGTGTGCGCCTACGGGAGGGGCACGAAGCCGACCGCGGTCGCGGTGGTCGAAGAGCGCTCCCATCGGCCCCATGTCCATATTGATGGGGAGAGCTCCACGTCCCGGGAGATGACCCCGGTGCTTCGACTGGGGTGGCCGATAGTCAGACCGTCCAGCGCCCACGAGCGCCCCACGTCGACGATCACAACCGTACGAAACCACTCATCCCGGTATCCCCCGAGCCGGAGCTGGTCCTCGATGAGGGCCATGGGGTCGAGCGGGGGGCATCCTCCGCTGGGAGGGTCGACCGAGGCGCCGACTGCCCCGGCGTCCTCCCAGTTGAGGCTCGACCACCAGGGAGGGTAGGTATTGCGCCGCCACGTGACCGACACCTCATGCGCGGCGAGCGTGCAAGATGCGGAGCCACCCTCGACGGTCATCCTGCGCCCGACGATGCTCAGCGTCGGGACTTGGAGGGCAAAGACTTGTGCTGAGGTGGTGAGCTCAAAGCTGTCCCACCATCGGAAGCGCCGCAGGCTCACCGGCCCGGGCGTGTGCAGCTCCAGCTCCGGCCAGCACCGCGGCTGGGAGATACAGTCGAGGTCGGCGCAGTCCTCGGCCCCGTCCATATCGTTGTCGAAGAGGTCATCGCAGTCCTCGACGCAGGCTTCGACGCAGTCGGCGTCCCCACAGTCCGCCAGACCGTCGGCGTCCTCGTCGCCCAGGGTTCGGCAGTCCTCGGCGCAGGTGGGGCCCCAGCAGACCGGATCGGCGCAGCCTTCCACACCGTTTCCATCCTCGTCGCCGCGCTGGGCGCAGTCCTCGGCGCAGCCTGCGCCCCAGCAGTCACGGTCGGCGCAGTCCACCCAGCGGTCGCGGTCGTTGTCGATGCCGTCGTCACAGAGCTCGGCGCAGTCGGCTGGCGGGCAGTCCCGGTCGGCGCAGTCGGCCAGCGCGTCACAGTCCTCGTCGCCCGCAGCGGCGCAGTCCTCGACCGCCCCGGGGTGCGCCTCGCTGCGGGCGTCGTCGCAGTCCAGCGCCTCGGCCTCGGTCACCACGCGCTCGCTGGGTGCGCCCGCGCAGGCGAGGGTGGGCGCCGCAGCGGGGTAGCCGTCGGCGTCCTCGTCCACGCCCCAGAGCTGGCGGGCGTCATGCTCGCCACCCTCGTCGGCCATGCCGTCGCAGTCGTTGTCTTCGCCGTCGCAGTCGAGCGGGGATGCGGCGCAATCGACCGGCGCGGTGTCGTCCGCTGCATCAGGGCCCTCGCCGGCCTTGCCGCCGCCGGCGCAGCCCGCCGCGAGGGCCACCGCCCAGGCCAGCCAAGATCCGCAGCGCTGGCGCGAGGTGGACATGCAGGGGCTCCAGCGAGGCGACGGGGGGCGATGCGCGGGGATGAGGGTGAGGGGCGCCGCGCGAGCGGGCCCAAGTATACCACTGGGGAGGTTTGCGCGGCGCTTCGCCGCACGACGATCAATTGCAGTGTCTATCAGTCTGGTTTATCCGTAGCTTGTGCTCGAACAGCTACCCAGGCGGCGCAGCGGGCGCAGCGGGCGCAGCGGGCGCAGCGGGCGCAGCGGGCCCAGAACCCCTGCGGATCGGTGCATGTGGGCCCACATCGCGCCCTCCGCAGCCGCGGGTCGGTGCATGGGCGTTCACATCGCGCCTCCTGCAGCCGTGGGTCGGTGCATGTGGGCTCCTATCGCGCGTCCTGCAGCCGCGGGGCGGTGCATGTGGGCCCACATCCCGGCTCCAGCAGGTGCGGGTCGGTGCATGTGGGCCCACATCGCGCGTCCTGCAGCCGCGGGTCGGCCGATGTGGGCTCACATCGCGCTCCCGGCGCCTGGCGGGGGAGGCGAGGGGCGGCCCCGCCGGGGCAAGCCCCGGCGGTCGGGGCGCTGCGCGGGTTCGCTGCGCTCCGTCTGCCTGCGGCCGACCCGGCTGCGCCGGCCGCTCCGCTCCCTGCCGCCGCGAGGCGGGTGGCGAAGGGGAGCGCGCGGATGGCTGCGGCTGCGGGGGCCGCGGCCGGCCGCTGCGCGGCGAGCCCCCCGGTCGCGGGGGCCACTTGATGCACGCTGTTGACGGTCAGGGCGGGTGCGGCCGGCGTGCCGCAGGGCGCCTCGGCAGCCCCGACCGCGCCGTGGCGGGGCGATCTCGCTTGCGTCGGCCGCGCACCTCCTGTACGCTCTGGCCCGGGGCGTGAGCATGCCGCCCCGACGCGCTG
>JBJONS010000598.1:0-4136 GCA_046051725.1 Pseudomonadota bacterium
CGAGCAAATGGAATCCATTTGCGACGCAGGTTGTCGCTCGAATGGTGCCCTTGGAGGGACTTGAACCCCCACTCCTCTCGGAAGCGGATTTTGAGTCCGCCGCGTCTACCATTCCGCCACGCCCCCGTGGCCGCGCTGTTGTAATGTGGGCCTGTCCGGCTCGCCAGCGTCCCCGGCGGGCCTCCCCCGAAGCTCTGGAGTCATCGCATGTTCGCCACCTCCCCCGCGCGCGGCTGCATCGCAGTCTCCATGGCCCTTACGCTGGCCCTGAGCGGCTGTGCCTCAGGCAAGGGTGAGCTCGACGGGGAGGGCGGTGAGGGCGGCAGCGTCGTGACCGACGCGCGGCTGCTCGCCGACCTCTACACGTGGCAGTGCCAAGAGGGCGACTTCGGCCGGCAGTACCAGGGCGTCTTCGGCCAGATCGTCTCGCTGGAGTACGCGCCGAACAGCCTGCGCTCGCTCGATCTGCCCGGGGTGGGCGACTGCGTGGCCGGGCTCGACATGTTCCCGATCGACGCCGGCGCCGACGGGATCGAGATCCCCGGCCTGACCGGCGCGCCCCGCTGGCAGACCCCGAGCAACGAGGGGGTGCTCGACGAGGTCGGGCTGGGCTTCTACCGAGACGACGTCTACCCCGGCGCGCGGACCTGCCTCGACGTCGAAGAGCTGCTGGGCAGCGGCACCACCCTCGCCGACGCCGGGCCGTTGACCGGCGCGGGCAGCCCCAACGCCAAGCCGGTGCCCGACATCGACTACAGCGGCCTGACCGTCGATGAGGTGACTGGCGCCCAGACCCTCGACTGGGGCGCGGCCATCGACATCGCCTGGGATGAGCACGAGTGGGAGCAGGTCTGGGTGCAGATCCGGCGCGAGCGGAACGGCGAGGCCTACGAGTCGGTGACCTGCAACGCCACCGGCCGGGACGGCTTCGCCATCGGCGACGAGGTCTGGGGCTTGATGACCGAGGACCTCGCCATCGAGCAGAACAACCTCTACGTCGCCTTTCAGTCGAGCAAGGTCGACGAGCTGGACGACGGCACCTCGATCCAGTCCACCGCCCGGGCCATGGCCGTCGCGCTGGTCAACGACTGACCGCGGGTTGACCGGCGGCGGGCGCCCAGCCGCGGCGGGGGCGTGATAGACGGCGGCAAAGGGGGCCGGATGCCCGAACTGCCTGAAAGTGGAGCTGGCATCGGCGGCGACGCGGCCGCGGGCCTCTCTGAGATCACCCTGAGCCCGATCGGGCCTGGGATCACCGTGCTGGTGGTCGATCCGACGCCCTCGACCGCCGCGCGGGTGGGCGAGGCGCTCGCCGGCTACGACGTGACGGTGATCGCGGCGCGCGACCGCGACGAGGCGCTGAACGCCGCCGCTGGCGTCGATCTGGGGCTGATGCTCTGCGCGGCCAGCCTGCCCAAGGGCAGCGGCTACGAGCTGGCCCGCACGGTGCGCGAGCGCTGGCCGGCCGCCGCCGTGCTGCTGCTGACCAGCGGTTTTGAGGTCTTTCACAAGGCCCGCGCCGCCGAAGCCGGGGTGAGCGGCCACCTGACCAAGCCGCTGGGCGCCGCTGCTCTGCGCGCCGCGGTCGAAGAGGCCGTGGGTCCGCTGCCGCTCAGCGTCCCTGCGCCCCCGGCGCCCGCAGCCGCTGCTCCGGCTGCTCCGGCTGCGGCGCCTGCGCCGGCCGCTGCGCCTGCGCAGGCCGCCGTCGCGGCGAGCCCGTTGAGCGCGGCTTCGTCGGCCCCTGCGCCGGCCGTCGCGGCCGGTGGGGGCGCGCCGCCGCCCCCGAGCTTGCCGAGCCCGGCCCCGCGGGTCGAGCTGCTCGATCCCGTGCCGCCGGCCCCGCCGGTGAGCGCCGAGCGGGTCGCGACCTTCCTCCCCCGGGATCATGCGCGCCTTCCCCGCGTCGCGGTGGATCCCGATGTCGTCAGCCCCGCGATGGAGCGGGCCATCCTCGAGGTGCTCCCGGAGGTCGTCGAGGCCGTGCTGCGCAACGCAGTCGGCTCCTCGGTCGCCTTCCGGGATCTGGTCAGCGCGGCGGTCTCGGAGGCCGTGCGCGCCCAGCTCCCCGAGATCGCCGCGAACATCGTGCGCGAGCGCCTCGCCGCCTTCGAGGCCGAGGCCGCGCAGAAGGGCTGAGCCCCGCCGGGCCGCCCGCCGCTTCGCCGGTTTGGCGTGCCCATCGCCGGTCCGCGCCGCCCTCCGCCCTCCGCGCCAACGGTGGCGCTGCGGGGGGCCGCAGGCTTGCCCCTCTTGACCGACCCCGCGCGGGCCCGACCCTTGGTTGGGCCGCGCCCCCGCTCTTCACCCCTCCCGTCCCTCCCTTCTGGCGCCCGCCGCCGCGCCCCCGGCGCCGTCCGGGCAGGCGCCTTGGAGCTCCCCGTGGCCCTCATCGACGACATCCCGAAAAACTTCGAGCCCAAAGACGTGTGCGACACCATCTACGCGAAGTGGGAGCAAGGCGGCATGTTCCGCGCCGATCCCAACGCGGGGGGTGAGCCCTACTCCATCGTGATCCCGCCGCCGAACGTGACCGGCAGCCTGCACATGGGGCACGCGCTGAACAACACGCTGCAGGACGTTCTGGTGCGCTACAAGCGCATGGACGGCTTCAACACCCTCTGGGTGCCGGGCACCGACCACGCCGGCATCGCCACCCAGTGGATCGTCGAGAAGCAGCTCCGCGCCAAGGGCATCGACCGGCGCGAGCTGGGCCGCGACGCCTTCCTTGAGACGGTGTGGGCCTGGAAGGCCGAGAGCGGCGGCACCATCACGCACCAGCTGCGCAAGCTCGGCGTGTCGTGCGACTGGAGCCGCGAGCGCTTCACGATGGACGAGGGCCTGTCCCGCGCCGTGATCGACGTGTTCGTGCGGTACTACGAAGAGGGCCTGATCTACCGCGCCGAGCGCCTGATCAACTGGGACCCCATCGGCCTGACCGCGCTGTCGGACCTCGAGGTCGAGGCCTAAGAGGGCGCCGCCGGCGCGCTCTGGTCCTTCGCCTACCCGCTGAGCGCCCCGGCCCCCGACGCCGAGGGCAACCTGGTGACCGAGATCATCGTCGCCACGACCCGGCCCGAGACGATGCTCGGCGACACCGCGGTGGCGGTGCACCCCGACGACCCGCGGTTCAAGCACCTCATCGGGAAGACCGTGCGTCACCCGATCCTCGACCGCGAGATCCCGATCATCGGGGACGCCATCCTGGTCGACCCGAGCTTCGGCTCCGGCGCGGTGAAGATCACGCCCGCGCATGACTTCAACGACTTCGAGGTGGGCAAGCGCCACAACCTCCCGATGATCAACATCTTCAATCTTGACGCGACGGTGAACGCCAACGGCGGCCCCTACCAGGGCCTCGACCGCTTCGTGGCCCGCGACCAAGTGAAGGCGAAGATCGAGGAGCTGGGCCTGTTCCGGGGCAGCCAGCCCCATGTGCTCAACCTCCCGCGCAGCCAGCGCTCGGGCGCCATCGTCGAGCCGATGTTGAGCACCCAGTGGTTTGTGCGGATGCAGCCGCTGGCCGGTCCGGCGCTCGCGGCTGTCGAGCACGGCTTTACCAAGTTCGTGCCCAAGACTTGGGAGAACACCTACTACTCGTGGATGCGCAACATCAAGGACTGGTGCATCAGCCGCCAGCTCTGGTGGGGCCACCGCATCCCGGCCTGGTACGACGCGCAGGGCACCGCCTACGTGGGCCGCAGCGAAGACGAGGTGCGCCAGAAGAACGGCCTGGCCGCTGATCTGGTGCTGCGCCAGGACGAAGACGTGCTCGACACCTGGTTCAGCTCGGCCCTGTGGCCGTTCTCGACCTTGGGTTGGCCCGACAAGACCCAAGACTTGGCGAAGTACTACCCGACCAGCGTGCTGGTCACCGGCTTCGACATCATCTTCTTCTGGGTGGCCCGCATGATCTACAGCGGGCAGCACTTCATGGGCCAGGTGCCGTTCAAGGACGTGTACATCCACGCCTTGGTGCGCGACGAGCACGGCCAAAAGATGTCGAAGACCAAGGGCAACGTGGTGGATCCGCTGGAGTCCATCGCCTTGTATGGGGCCGACGCCTTCCGCTTCACCTTGGTGGCCCTCGCCGCCCAGGGACGCGACATCCTTTGGAGCAGCGCGCGGGCCGAGGGCAA
>JBJONS010000599.1:0-2533 GCA_046051725.1 Pseudomonadota bacterium
GGCTGCTGCTGCGCACCCGCACGCAGACCCGGGCAGCGGCGCCCGCCCTGTGGAAGTGGCGCTGGCGCGCGCCTTCGACCAGATCGCCGGAGCGATAAAACGCGGCCGCGTAGTAGGACAAGCCTGCGGCGGCCATCGCGACGTCGGCCGTCGGCGGCTCGGGCGCGAAGGGAGGCCGCAGCGCGCCGGCCCGGCAGCGCTCCCACAGCCGCTCGAGCTGGACGTCGGGCGTCCACTCCCACGCGCCCACGCCTGTCTCCCACGCCGCCACCTCTGCGTCGCCCATCGCTCCCCCTTGACGGCGCGCCCGCGCTGTCCCCTGATCCTGCCGGGCGGAGCGTAGCACTGCGCGCGTGAGCGCCCGCACACCGTCGCGCGTGTCCCGGAGCCCCCATGACCCTGACCCCCCTCTGGCAAGAGCAGACCCCCGCCACCCTGCTGTTCACGCGGGTCCTCGGCCTGCTCACCCAGGCCACCGACCCCGACGCAAAGGCGGTCAGCGACGCGATCACCGCCGGCTGGGCCGATGTCGAGGCCTGGTTCAAGACGCTTCCTGCAGAGGTCCCGGCGCCGGCCAAGGGCCCGCCCACCCGGGCGCTGTCCTTCGTCGAGGTCACCGCGGGCGCGGCCTCCGCGGCGCCGCCCTGCGCGACCATCGAGCTGGTGCCGGCGACCGGCCTGGTCCGGGCCACCCTGCGCACCACGGCGGTGCTCGCCGGTGGGGTCAAGCGGCCGGTGCGCGCGGTGCTGACCGCCGGCTGGGACGCGCACGCCATTGCGTCGCTCATCGGCGTCGCGCGGGGGATGCAGGGCAAGGCGGTGACCACGGCGAACCCGCCGGCGGCGCCGGCCACCGTGAAGGCCCAGGATTACGTGGATCTCACCGCCGCGGCCACCCTGGCACTCAACGCCCTGCAGGCGGCGCTCTCGCCGATGGGCGACGCCGACTTCGCCGCCCGCATCGCCGCCATCGTGCACGAGCTGCCCGCGGTGTTGGGGCACAGCGGGGTCGTGCTCGACGAGCAGCTCGACGGGCTGCCCAGCGCGTTCAGCAACGCCGTGGGCGCCGCGCCAGGGTGGACCGCGACGGCCACCGCCGGTGCGCTCGACCTCGTGTGCGGCCTGTCCGTGCGGGTTCCCGAAGAGGACGACCCCGCGAGCCTCGTGCTCAAGCTCAGCAGCACCGCCGCGGGCATCACCTACCTGCGCGAGGCCCTGCGCGCGCTGTTCACCGGCGCCGCGGCGCCGGGTGCGCCGGCCAAGTCCGAGCTCCTCCAGAAGCTGGGTCTGGCGGTGGTCGCCTTCGGGAACAGCGACCCCGACGCCGCATGGACCGACACGGTCGACAGCCTCTCGCCGATCGTCAACGCGCTGAAGGCCGCGCTGTGGGTGGTCGGCTGCGGCGCCGACACCCAGCTCGTGCTCACCCAGGCGGCGGCCGACGTGGCCCCGCCGAACACCCCGGTGGGGACCGAGGGCAAGGTCTTCACCCTCGGCGCGACCGGCCCGGTCGCCGGCATCGGCACCAGCACGGTGACCACCATGCTGGGCTTGGCCAAGGCCGACTTTGAGGCCCGCCGCCAAGACGCGCTCCGCTTCACGCGGGGGAGCTGAGCCGCGGCCCCCGCTTGGCCGGGGACGGAACCGGTCCGGCAAAGCGCGGCTGACCTTTCGGCGGCATGTGTACGGTGGAGCGCGTACCGATGGCCCCGGTTTGGCTCAGCGACCCTGGGCCGGCAGCGCGCCGGCGATGAAGGGGATGACGCCCGGCAGCGGATCGAGCCCGGGGCAGGGCCAGGCCGCGGGCCCTCCGTCGACCAGCGCGGCGATGAGGGGGTGCCCGTCCCTGCGCAGGGCGAGGCCGGCCACGTGGCGCTGGGCCTGGGCCTCGGCCTCGGCGCCCCGCAGCGACGCCGCCCAGGCCTGCAGCGCGAGCGCGAAGCCCTCGCCTGCGTTGTTCTGCACGCGGTGCAGCGCGGTGGCCGCCTCGCGCAGGCGGCGCTCGGCCTTGGGCCCGCCGCGGCGCAGGGCGCCCAGCCCGCGCAGCCAGCTCTGCTGCACCTGGGGCAGCGCGTAGCTGAGGATGGGCCGCTCAGCGAGGGGCACCTTGGTGAGCAGGGCCTCGAGCTCGTCGATGTCGCCGCGGAACAGGGCGAGCTCGGCGCGGATGGCCCGGTGCCGCCATGAGAGCTCGGCGCTCATTGGCCGGCCCCAGGTGGCCACCGCCTCGGCGAGGCGGCGGGTGGCGGTGGCGGGCCCCTCGGTGACCAGGGTGCAGCGCACGCCGAGCGTCAGCTCGCCGACCAAGCTCTGGGTGGCGTCGCCGGCGAGGCGGCTGACCTCGATGGCCCGGTCGACCTCGGCCCGCAGGCCCCGCTGGTCGATCTGCCAGATGCGCGCGCTCAGCGTGTTGAGGCGCACGGCGCGGCCCTCCCAGGATCGGAGCTGAGCGGGCCCGAAGCTGCGCTCGGCGGCTGCGCCCTTGGCCGCGGCCTGCACCCAGCGGCCGGCGAGCAGGTCGGCGAGGGCGTCG
>JBJONS010000600.1:0-6558 GCA_046051725.1 Pseudomonadota bacterium
CGGCGCCCCGCGCCGGTCGCGCAGCGACCAAGGCCCGGAGGGCCGCGCCCAGACCGGGGGCCGCCGGCGGCGCCCGCCGCCGGGGCGCCCCGCGGCCCGTGGCAGGGATAAGGCCGCGCGTCGGCCGGGTCACCCGGCCCGGAGGTGCCCATGTCCCCGCGCGTCGCTCTGCCCCTGGCCCTGCTGTGCCTCGCCGCTCCGCCGGCCGCCCTCGCCGCGAAAGACCCGATCAAGGTCGAGCAGGGCGCCCCGCCGCCGGCCCAGGGCGCCACCGTCTATGTCGAGAAGGACGGCGCTCCGATGCGCGAAGGCCCGTCCGGCGACGCGAAGGTGGTCAAGAAGCTGCCGCTCGGGGTCCCGGTCACGGTCCAAGCCGAGGCGCCGGTCGCGGGCACGCTGGCCGGTGAGCAGGGCCACTGGGTGCGGATCTACAACAACGCCGAGGGCGCCGGCTATGGCTGGATGTGGAGCGGCACGCTGACCTTCGCCCGGTTCAAGCAGGACCTCGACGGCGACGGCGAGGCCGAGGTGGTCACCGTCGGCTTCAACAAAGACGACGAGGTGGTCGTGCGGGTGCGCGAGCCCAAGGCCACCGACCCCGACGAGGCCAGCGCCTCGGTCAACCTCGGGCTGCGCAGCGACATCGACGGCACGCTCACCGCGGTCGAGGTCAGCCTCATGCCGGCCGGCGAGGCCGGCCTCCCGCTGGTGCAGGTGATGTGGATCGGCCGCGAGATGTGCGCGTCGTCGAGCTGGCACAGCTACGCGAGCTACAGCGAAGCGGGTGGTCCGAAGGCGAAGATCGCCCTGTCGCACGTGGGCAGCGGGGCCGACGCGCCCATCTATTGGGAGACCACCGCCCGCTTCTCGGCCGCCGACAAGGCGGTGGAGCTGCTCGAGGTCAACGGCGAGGCCGGCGAAGAGGGCGCGCCGACCGAGAACAAGAAGACCACCCGCTATGTGCTCAAGGACGGTGTCTTCGTCGATCCGACCGGCGCGCCGACCGAGTGGTCCGCGCCCCCGCCGCGGGCCGAGGCCGGCGAGGCCGCCGGCGGAAAGGGCGGGAAGGGGGGCAAGGCCAAGGCGGGCCCCGCCGATGAGGCCGCCGCGGCCGCGAAGGCCGCCGGCAAAAAGAAGGCCATCGAGGCCGCCAAGGGCAAGGCGGGCGGCAAGGGCGGCGGCAAGTAGCCCCGGTGCGCCGCCGGCGCGGCCGCTGCCGGCGCAGCGGGTTCTGCGGACTCTGCGGACTCTGCGGACTCAGCGGGCCGGGCGGGGCAGCAGCCGGGTGAGGTTGCGGTCGAGCGCGTTGGCGAAGCGCTGCAGCGCGGCCTTGTCGTAGGGGGGCGGGCCGCCGGTGTCGACGCCGCTGGCCCGCATCTCGGTCATCAGATCGCGCACCGCGAGCCGCTGCTTGACGTTGCGCTCGTCGAGCTGCTCGCCGCGCGGGTCGATGACCAGGGCGCCCTTGGCCACGCAGGCCGCGGCCAGCGGCACGTCGGCGGTGATGACCAGATCGCTGGGCCCGCAGCCCGCGGCGATGTGATCGTCGGCCACGTCCATGCCGGCGGCGACCTCGACGCTGCCGATCCACTTGCTTTTGGGGAAGCGCTGGGGCCGGTTGGCCACCAGCATGACCCGGACCTGCCGCCGCTCGGCGGCGCGGAACAGCACCTCGCGCACCGCGCCGGGCGCCGCGTCGGCGTCGACCCAGATCATCGGGGCGCGGGCCTCGGCGGCGTCATCGTCAGGCATCGGCCGGCTCGGGATCGGCGGTGCCGGTGTAGGTCCAGCGCCCGCCGCGGCGGTGGAACAGGCTGCGCTCTTCGTAGGTCGCCACGCCGCCCCCCGCCGCCGCGCGGAAGCGGAAGTGCACGGTGGCCGTGTCGCCGGTGGGCGCCGGCGCGTCGAGCACCTCGAGGCCGAGCAGGTGCATGCGGGCGCAGGCCTCGCGCAGCTCGTCGGCCCAGGCGGCCGGATCGCCGCGGTCGGCGGGGCCCCCAGGCGTGGTCGTCGCGATGAGGTGCTCGACCCGGCCCAGCGCGTAGGCGCTGTAGCGCGAGCGCATCAGCTCTTCGGGGCTGCGGGCGGCCGTGCCGCGGTGGATCGGCTGGCAGCAGGTGCGGTAGGGCCGTGGGCGCCCGCAGGGACAGGCGACGGTCGCCGCCATCAGGCCCGCCCGCCGCCGAAGAGCCGCAGCTGCGCCTGGTTGTGGGGCCGGTAGGCCTCGGGGGCGCCGGGCAGCGGGTGGCCCTGCATCCAGCCCTCGAGCATCTGCAGCATGCGCTCTTGGTCGGCGGTGTCGTCGATGTAGTCGATGGTCTCGGTGTTCACGACGTAGACCGGCGCGTCCTCGTAGCGGTCCCAGAGCCGGTAGTAGCGGCGGCGCAGCGAGTCGAGGTAGCTCGCCTCGATCACCTGCTCGGCGGCGATCGCCCGCTTGGCGATGCGGCTGCGCACCACCTCGGTGGGCGCATCGAGGAAGACCACGAAGTCGGGCGCGGGCACGCCGTCGCCGAGAAGATCGGCGAAGCGGTCGTAGAGCTGCAGCTCGTCGGCGCTGAGCGTCTCTTCGGCGAAGAGGCGGTCTTTTTGGTAGAGGTAGTCGGCGACCACGAGCTGGCGGAAGAGGTCGGTCTGCTTGAGCTGCAGCTGCTGGCCGAACCGGTTCGCGAGGTAGAACATCTGCGCGGGGAAGGCGAAGCGCGCGCGATCCTCGTAGAAGGCGGCCAAGAAGGGGTTGTGATCCCACGGCTCGAGCACGAGCCGGGCGCCCCAGCGGCGCTCGATCAGGCGGCAGAGGGAGGTCTTCCCCACGCCGATGAGGCCCTCGATGGCGAAGTAGCGAGCGGGGGCCATGGGCGCTCCGGCGGAGGGTGGTCGGCCGGCGGCGCCGGGCGGGGCGGGCATAATCGCCCCCCGCGGGGCGGGGGCGGTGATCTTCCCTGAACCCTGGCATCTGTCGAGGATGACCCAGGGCAGGCCGTTATCGGCGCAGGACGGCGCGGAGGCGGGCCCGCAGCGCGTCGCTGGTCCAGACCGGCACGACCTCGGCGATGAAGGCCTCGGCCTCGCCGGGGCGGGCGGTGGTCACGCCCGCGCGCAGCGCCGCCTTGGTCGCCGCGAAGGCCGCCGGCGGGTGGGCGGCGAGGGCCTGGAGGCGGGCCCCGGCGGTGGCCACCGGATCGTCGGCCAGCTCATCGAGCAGGCCGAGGCGGAGGGCGTCGGTCGGCGCGTGCAGGCCGGCGCCCAGCAGCAGGGCGCCGTGGTGCTGGGCGGGCAGGCGCGCCTGGAGGATGCGCAAGATCCCCGGCGGGAAGCGCAGGCCGAGGGCGACCTCGTTGAGCCCGATGCGCGCCTTGGGATCGACGCCGCCCACGCGGTGATCGCAGCAGGCGGCGAGCACGGCGCCGCCGGCGATCGCGTGCCCGTTGACCGCCGCCACCACCGGGGCCGGGTGGTCGTGCAGGCGCGCGCAGACCCGCTCGAGCAGGCGGAGGAAGGTGGCCATCTCGTCGGCCTCGAGGCGCATCACCTCGGTGAGGTCGAGGCCGGCCGAGAAGCAGCCGGCGTCGCCGACGAGCAGCAGCGGCGCCTCGGCGTGGGCGTCCAGCTCGGCGCCGAGCTGCGCGAGCAGCGGCGTGCTGAGGGCGTTCTTGCCGGGTCCCTTGAGGGTGATGGTCACGAAGGTGGGGCTGGTGGGCATGGGTCCTCCCGAGCGCGCACCCTCGCCCCCGGCGCCTTGTCCTGTCAATGCCGTCGGCTCGTGACCAAATTGTGCCGGGGTGTCTCAGGTCAGGTCAGCGTCGATCCGAACCCTGTGTGCGGGCGCGCCGCAGCCGCGGCGGCCCAACCAGGGGGAGCTGGATGCCAACGGAACACAACTCTGAGGTGATGCGCGATCTGCTCACCTCCTGCGCTTTCGAGCTGTTCGCTGACTACGGCGTGGTGCTGGAGCCCGCGGGGCTGCCGGCCAACCACTCCGAGATGGTGGCGGTCATCGGCTTCACCAGCGACGAGATGCGCGGCACGCTCGCGATCTCGGCCCGGCTGGACTTCTTCGCCCGCACCAACGTGATCTCGAGCGAGCCCAACGAAGAGCAGATCCGGGATTGGGCCGGCGATCTCGCCAACCAGCTGATGGGCCGCGTCAAGAACCGCCTGCTGGCCTACAACCTGGTGCTCGCGATGGGCACCCCGATGGTCATCATCGGCATGTCGATGGACCTCGGCCAGCGCCGGACCGGCATCGCCAACCGCCTCGCCTGGGGCTCGACGCAGGGCGGGATCGAGGTCTGGCTCGAGGCCAGCCACGAAGCCGGTCTCTGGCTCGAGCGCTCCGCTGCCGCCGAGGACGCCATCCAAGCTGAAGGCGACCTGCTCTTCTTCTAAGCCAGGGCTTCGCCCTGGCCTCTCCTCCGCTGCGCCCTCTACCGCGCCCCCGCCCCTCGCCCGCACCGCCGTTGTGCAACCCCAAGGAGAACGTCATGTCCAAGAAGGTCCTCGTCGTCGATGACTCCGCCACTGTCCGCCAGCAGGTCCGCCTCGCCCTCGCCCAGAGTGGGTTTGACGTAGTCGAGGCCGTCGATGGGGTCGACGGGCAAGAGAAGATCAGCGCCACCCCCGATCTCAGGATGGTGATCTGCGACGTGAACATGCCCCGCATGAACGGCATCGACATGATCGAGGCCGTCGCCGCCACCGGCCGCCACGCCGCGCTGCCAATCGTGATGCTGACCACGGAAGGCCAGCCGGCGCTCATCCAGCGGGCCAAGGCGGCGGGCGCCAAGGGCTGGATCGTCAAGCCCTTCAAGGCCGACCTGCTCGTCGCGGCGGTGCAGAAGCTGACCGCCTGATCGGCGCGCGGCGGGGCTCAGCGCGCAGCGGCCTGCAGGTCTTCGCCCTGCACGGTGCGCCCGCTCGGCACCGCGGGGTCAGGCTGGGCGGCGGCGCGCCGCAGCTCTTCCAGGCTGAGCGCGCGGAGCGCCCGGGCGAGCCCGTCGGCGTCGATGCTGCGGTAGCGGTCGGCGGTCTGGCGGGCGCCCAGCGCGCCGAGGATCCCGAGCGCGCGGTCGGCCACCGCCGCGCCGATGCGCTCGCCGGGGCGGTCTTCGGCGCGATCGGGCCCGGTGATGAACGAGGGGCGGGCGATGAGGTGGGGCAGATCGCCCACCCGCAGCTCGGCCTCGACCCGGTGCCGGGCCTGCAGGTAGCGGTTGCCGCCGGGGCGGTCGGCCCCGAGGCTCGACAGGTAGACGAACAGGGGCCGCGGGCGGGCCGGCGCCGCTGCGGCCGCCCGCAGCAGCAGCAGGGTGAGGTCGCGGTCGACCGCCTCGTAGGTGCTCGCCTGCTGACCGGCCTTCGCCTCGGCGGCGGCCCGGGCGCGGGTGGTGCCGAGCAGGCCGAAGACGACCGCTGGGCCCAGATCCACGAAGCGGGCGGTCATCGCCGCGGCGTCCCACGGCGTCTCGTCGACGGTCGCGCCGAGCGCCTCCCACGCCGGGGCGAGCTGGGCGCGCTGCCCGCTGCCCGGGCGCAGGTGCGCGATCACCGGCAAGCCGGCCGCCCGCAGGGCCGTGACCAGGGCCCGGCCGGTGTAGCCGCTGGCCCCGGCGATGAACCAGGGCCGACCAGCGAGGGCGGCGGGCAGATCGGTCGTGGGCATCGGGCCTCCGCGGCGCCCCGCGGCGGGTCCGCGCGCGGTAGGGTCGGCCGGCGGCTAACCCGCCGAACGGTCGGGTCGGGCACCGCGGGAGGGCAGATGGCGTCAGCTGCAGGGGGGAGGGCCCAGAAGGGCAAAGAGGCGCGCCCAGAGCCGCAGATCGCCGGCTGGCCTGGGGCCGAGGGCCCGCCGCTGGCGCCGTCGACCGACACGCTCCGGCTGTGCTGCCTCAACGTCAACGGCCTGCGCTCGGCGACCAGCAAGGGCCTGATGCCCTGGCTGCACGCCGAGAACCCCGACGTCGTGTGCCTCCAAGAGCTGCGGATCCAGACCGATCAGGTCGAGGCCGCCCACCGCGCCCCGACCGGCTGGACCACCGCCCAGGCCGACGCCGAGAAGAAGGGCTACTCGGGCGCCTCGGTGTGGACGCGGCTGCCGGTGCTCGGGCAGCCCTCGGTGCGCTCTGGGCTGCCGCTGGCCGACCTCGAGGGGCGCTACTGCCGGGTCGACACCAGCGAGCTCAGCGTGGTCAGCCTCTATGTGCCCTCGGGCAGCAGCGGCGAAGAGCGGCAGGGCGTCAAAGACAGCTTCCTCGGCGACCTGCGGGCGCTGATGGACCGCCTCGCCGCCGAGGGCCGACCGATGGTGGTCTGCGGCGACATCAACATCGCGCACACCGAAGAAGACATCCACAACGCCAAGTCGAACAAGGACAGCAGCGGTTTTCTGCCCCACGAGCGGGCCTGGATGACCGAGCTGCTGGCCAGCGGCTGGGTCGACCTGTGGCGCGCCCACCACCCCGGAGAGCGGGGCTACTCGTGGTGGTCCAACCGGGGGCAGGCCCGCGCCCTCGATCGGGGCTGGCGCATCGACTACCTGCTGTGCACGCCCGATCTCGC
>JBJONS010000601.1:0-5037 GCA_046051725.1 Pseudomonadota bacterium
CCCTCCGCGGCGCGCCCCGACAGTACACGCGCGCCGCCGCGGCCGATAAACCGGCCGACCGACCGGGGCCGCCGCGCCCCTCCCCGCGAGCCCTGGGATCCGCCGTGCAGAACCTCGTCGACTTCCTGCGCTCCGGCGGCCCGGTCATGGCGCCGATCGGGCTGTCCGCCCTGGTCGGCCTCGCGTGGGCCTTGCAGCGGGGTTTTGCCCTGCGCCGCAGCAACGTGAGCCCCAAGGGCTTCACCGTCGAGGTGCTCGAGCTGCTCAAGCAAGACCGCTTCGCCGACGCGGTCACGCTGTGCAAGAAGGCCGACTGCGCCGCCGGCGTGGTGGTCGAGGCGGCGGTGGCCCACCGCGGCCGTGCGCGGTCGATCATCAAAGAGCGGGTCGAAGAGATCGGCCGCCAGCAGGCCGCCGGCCTCGAGGCCGGGGCCGACGTGGTGGGCACCGTGGCGACGGTGGCGCCCCTGCTCGGCCTGCTCGGCACGGTGTGGGGCATGATCCTGACCTTTGAGGTGATCCAAGAGCAGGGCATGGGTGTCATGGGCAGCCTCGCCGGCGGCATATCGCAGGCGCTGATCACGACGATGGCCGGCCTCACCGTGGGCATTCCGGCGGTCATCGCGCACCGCGCCATCCTCGCCGCGGTCGACCGCCGGGTGCTCGAGCTCGAGGACCTCGCCCTGCAGGTGCTCGATCTGGTCGCAGCGCCGGAGGCCGCCCATGAACCTCAGGCATGAGCGGCGCCTCACCGCCGCCCCCGATCTCACGCCGCTCATCGACATCATCTTCCAGCTCGTGCTGTTCTTCATGGTCAGCACGCAGTTCGTGAGCTCGCCGGGCATCGAGGTCGACCTGCCCCGCAGCTCGGCCGACACCATCCTCAAAGAGCGCGAGGACCTCAAGGTCTTCGTCCGCGCCGACGGCACGGCCTTCCTCAACGACAAGCCCGTGTCTGGGCCCGAGCTGCGCGAGGCGCTGAGCGACGCGTCCAAGCGCGACCCGAACACGCTCATCATCATCAAGGCCGACAAGAACGTCGATCACGGCGCGGTGGTGCGGGTGATGGACACCGCACGCGGGCTCGGCCTGTCGCGCCTCGCCATCGCCACCGAGGCGAACACCGGCGACGACGGCGAGCGCTGAGCCGGCCCCTCAGCGGTAGGGCTGGTACGACTTCTCTTCGACGAGGCGCGAGCCCAGGCGGTCGTTGATCGTGCGCTTGACCGCGGCGCGCGCATCGTTGAGCACGTAGACCGACCGGGCCAGCGCCACGAAGTCGGCGTCGAAGCGCTGGGCGCGCTCGAGGTCACGCAGCGCGTCTTCGACGTCCCACAGCCGCTGGTTGACGTCTTGGAGGTCCGGCAGCTCGGCGAGCCCGTCGACCGGGCCCTGCTCTTCGGCCCACGCGGCCTCGAGCGTGGTGAGCTCGCGCAGCACGTTGGCGCGCCGGGCCGGGTCGTGGATCTGCGCGGCCTTGATGCGCAGGATGGTGATCTTGTCGACCACCTCGCCGAGGGGGACCTCAACCTTCACGCCTCACCTCCGGGCCCGCGCGCCAAGGCGCTGGCCATCGCACCAAAGACGCCCGCCCAGTCGCCGGGCTGGGCTTGCCGAAACAGCCGCATCGACGGGTACCACGGGCAGCGCGCGCCGGTTCGGCCCCACCGCCAGTCCGGCCGGGCGGCCAACGCGACCCACACCGGTCGCCCGAGCTGCCCGGCGAGGTGGGCCATCGCCGTGTCGCTGGTGATGAGCAGGTCCAGCGCGGCGAGGCAGGGGATCGTGTCGAGGAAGGCGCCGCCCTGGTCGAGCTCTGCGTCGAGATCGACGACCGGCAGGGGAGGGGGAGGGCCGTCCCGCAGCGCCCCGTGCACCTTTTGCAGCGAGAACCAGGCGACCCCCTCGGCGGCCCCGAGCGGCGCGAGGGCCGCGACCCCCGGCGAGCGCCGAAAATCCGCCTCATACGAGGGGTTTCCCTGCCAGCAGAGCCCAACCCACAGGCGGGCCGCGGGCGCGAGGGCAGCGAGCCGGGCCGACCAGCCCGCCACGGCCGCCGGGTCGGCCCGCAGCGCCGGCACGCCCTCGGCCGCCTGCGCGGGACGCAGCCCCAGCACCGCCGGCAGGCTGGGCAGGGCGATCGCCGCGGCGCAGCCCGCGGGCAGGCCCCCGAGCTTGGCCTCGTCGAGCAGCGCGTCCACGCCGGGCACCCCGCCGAGCGCGGCGTGCAGCCCGGCGGGCAGCGCCAAGGAGAGGTGGCCGACCCGTCGGCGGGCGTGGGCGAGCAGGTGCAGCAGCTGCACGCTGTCGCCGATGCCCTGCTCGACCGTGACCAAGAGGCCGCCGGTCATCGGGCGGCCGTCCCACCAGGGCGCGGGCGGGCGGCGGGCGCCCGGTCGGCGCAGGCGCGCCTCGTAGGCCGGCCAGCCCGCCTCCCAATCCCCGGCCGAGAGCAGCGCCAGCGCGCGGTTCCAGCCCGGCCGGGGGTCGTCGGGCGCCAAGGCAGCGGCCCGATCCGCCGCGGCGAGGGCCCCGTCGAGGGCGCCGGCGGCGGCCAGCGCGTTGCAGCGGGCGCCCCACGCCTCGAGATCCTGCGGGTCGAGGGCGACCGCGCGCGCCGACGCCTCGACCGCCGCGTCCACATCATCGACCACGAGGCTGATCGCGCTGAGGTTGGTCCAGAGCCAGGCCTCGGCGGGGGCGCGCTGGACCGCCTGACGGGCCGCCTCTTGGGCCTGCGCCCGGCGGGGGGTCTTGCGCAGCGCGAGGCTCAGGCCCGCCCAGCCGCGGGCGGCGCCGGGATCGAGGCGCACCCGCTGCTCCCACGCTTGCGCGGCGGCGTCGGCCTGTCCGGCGGCGCCAAAGGCCTCGCCGAGCGCCTCCCACGCCGCGGGGGAGCGGGGCGCGCGCTCGAGCGCGGCCAGCGCGTCGCGCACCTGCGGGGCGATGGTGTGGTCCGGCGCAGCCATGCCGCTGCCTATTGAGGGCGCGGGGCCTCCGCACGCGGCGCGCCATCCGCTCGAACGACAGGTTCGTCTGCGTGACTCGACAGTCTCGTCGACGACATACGACGTTCCTGTCGGCACCCATCGGTCCGCGGGTCCGCCCGCCGCGAGGCCAGACCTGCCCCCCTGCGGGCGCCGACCGGTCCCCGCCCGCGCCGCGCCGCACCGGAGGCCTGTCGAGAAAATCGCCCCGCGCATCTGAATCGGAACATCCCGACGAAACGCCCCCGCATGATGTCTCGCTGCGCCCTTGCTCTTGGCATGTCAACGGATATCAGGGGGGCGCGTCGGCAGCGCCCAGCCGCGGGCTGATGGCTGTGGCCGCGCGCCGGGCCACCCCGCGTCTCTCTGCCGGTCCCACCGCCAGCCCTGTTGGTGAAGGTTGTCGCCGAACCTCCACAAGCGCCTCGTCATGCAGATCATCCCCGCAGGGTTGATCGTCGGCGCGCTGTGGGTGGCGATCGGCAGCGACTCGGGCTTGCTCACCCGGCACGCCGAGCACTCGAAGCTCGCCTCGTTCCGGGCCCGGCTCGATGAGGTCGAGGCTGAGAACATGCGCCTCCGGCGGCTCGTCCGGCGCATGCGCACAGACCCCGTGCAGATCGAGCGCGCCGCCGCCGAGCACCTGCTCGTGGCCCGGCCCGGCAGCGTGATCTACCGCTTCCCCAGCGAAGAGATCGAGGCCGAGGCCCAGACCGACTGAGGGCTTGGCTCGCTCCCCGTGCTCCGCCGCCCCGTGCTCCGCCGCGCCCGCCGCCTCCCCCGGGCTCCGCCGGCGGTGTGCAGGCGACAGAGTGTCAGATGGGGGCTGTGCAGGCGAGGGGCTCAGCCGCCGCCGGGCAGGTCCAGGCTCCGGGCGACCCGGAAGCTGATCTGCTCGGCGCGCTTGTCGCCGGCGACCCCGACCCGCGCCGCGCTGCGGGCGGCCCGCGCGGGCAGGTTCCACGCCCCGCCGCGCACCGAGCGCCGCGCCGTCAGCCCCGGGCCCACCAGATCCGCCGCGCCGAGCGGCGGTGGCACGACGGCCGCGGAGCCCCGCCGGGGCGGCCCGGCGGCCGAGAAGGGCTCGGCGCACCAGTCCTGGACCCCGCCGGCCATGCCGAGCACGCCGTAGGGGCTGCAGTCGACGGGAAAGGCGACCGGGACCGGCGGGCCGTCCGCGGCCGCCGCGGAGTCCTGCATGCACATGAACGCAGGATCTTCCTGGTCTCCCCAGGGGAAGCGACGCCCGTCCACGCCCCGCGCGGCCTTCTCCCACTCGAGCTCGCCGAGCAAGCGAAAGGGGAAGCCGGTCTTGGCCGACAGCCACTGCACGTAGGCGGCGGCGTCCCCCCAGCGGACGCCGATGACCGGCGCGCTCAGATCGAGGGGGAAGCCGGCGACCCGGCGCGGCATCCGGTAGCGGGCGGCGGCCGGATCCCACCGGTAGAGCGGCTGCTCGTCGGCGGTCCCGGGCTCGCGCAGGCGCGGCAGGCGCTCCAGCGCGGCCTCGTGCCCAGCAGTCACGGCGAGATCATTGATCCACGCGATGTAGTCGTGGTGGCTCACCGGGCGCACCGCCACACAGAAGCTCGGCACCCAGACCCGTTGGCGGGGCAGGGCGCCCGGCGCCTCCGGATCGCCCCCCGACCAGAACCAACCGGCGGGGACCACGCGCTCAAAAGGGAGGATCCAGCCCTCGCGTGGGAGGCTGAGCGGCGTGGGCTCGGTCTGGCCGGGCGCGGTGACCTGCCAGTCTTGGCCGCGGCGGAGCTGGAAGGGGTAGCGGACCGCCGCGTACCCGGGCGCCTCGACCTCGAGCACGTACGAGCCGACCGGCAGGCGCCAGCCGCGTCCGTCGGGGGGCGTGAGCGCTTGCGGGGGGCCGGCCTGCAGGCGCCGCGACCGCAGGCCGTAGAGGTGGACCCGCGCCGCGGCGTTCGGCGGGATCAGCCGAAGCTGCAAGGTGGCCTCGGCGGCGAGGTAATCGGCGTGCGTGCCGTCGTCGTAGGCGGCGAGCATGGCCTGGTGCTCGCGCGCGGCCTTCAGATCG
>JBJONS010000602.1:0-3110 GCA_046051725.1 Pseudomonadota bacterium
ACGATGGCCGGATCTTGCCAGACCTCGCCCACGCCCCGAAAGCCGAACAGCACGTCGGGCTCCCACGGCGGGCGCGGGGCCTCGGCGGCCTCTTGGGCGGCCGCGGGGGCGCCGGCCATGCCGAGCAGGAGCGCCAAGCTCATCATCCGGGCGTTCATGCTCCCCTCCCCTCTCCCACGTAGCGCGCCCCGCTCAGGCGCGCCGGTTGAGCCGCTGCTGGACCTTTTGGCTGCGGAGGTGCGCGTAGCCGCGCATGCCCCGCCGGCGCAGCTGCAGGCCGGCGAGCTCACCGTCGACGGCGGAGAGCTGAAGGCGCACCTGCTCCCGCACCGCGCCGAGCACCTCGTTGCAGAAGGCGACGTCGTCCATCGGGAGCGCCGCGCCCTCGGCCTGAAGCTGCGCCACCCAGTGGGCGACCCGGGCCGCGTCGATCTCCGCCCCGTCTTCCAAGGCGTCGAGGAGGAGGCGCGCCTCCTCCACCAGCGGCGGCCCGTCGCTGCTCACCGGGCGTCAGGCCGGAAGGCCTGCACCCACCCGTCCAGCAGGTTCTGGGTGACGGCCAGCGTGTCGTCGAGCCGCGCGGCCGAGCCCTCGCTGCCCGCGCGGCCGATCTCGGCGATCAACCACGTGTAGAGCCGCGCGAGGTTGCCCGACAGCTCGGGCGCGACCGTGTGGTCGAGCGCGATCATCAGCTCGCCGAAGATGTCACGCACGCGGCGCAGGTGGTTGCGCGCGTCGCCCTGCTGGCCGCGGGTGAGCGCGGTGCGGGCGTAGATCTGGTAGCGAACCGCGGCCTCGTAGAGCATGATGACAAGCTCTTCTTTTGGCGCAGATCCCAGGTTGACGGCTTGGTATTCAGCGATGCCTCTCTGCACGATTTCCCCTGTGGCCATGCTCGCGCGGGTTCTTGATTCCGACCGCGAGCAGTCTCGCACAAGTGCGGGTCGGAGCGGACGCGATCAGCCCACGCGCAGCCCACCAAGATGACGTCAGGTGGGCGATCTCGCGGGCTCGCGGGCGCACCCGACCGCGCGGCGATGACCGCGGCGGTCTGCGCCTCGCTCAGCTGTTGCTGCCGAGCAGGCTCGTCAGGTAGCTCGAGGTGCTGTTGAGGCCGCTCATCAGCGACTCGAGCGCCGTGAACTGCCGACGCAGGCGATCCTCGGTGCGGCTGTAGCGGCGATCCATCGCGTCGGCCCGGTCCTCGAGGTCGGCGATCCGGTCCTCAAGGGTGTCGGTGCGGTTGTTGAGCGAGCCATCGGTCGAGTCGACGTAGACGTCGGCCTTCGCGAGCATCGACTGGACGAAGCCGCCGGTGCCGGTGAACAGGTTCGCCACCTGGTCGGGCTCGGCCTCGAGCACCTCTTGGAAGCGGTCGCTGTCGATGCTGAGCTTGCCCTCGCTGTCGGTCTCGATGCCGATGAGGGACAGCGAGTCGTAGTCCTGGCCGAGCGCGGCGAAGCGGGTGGAGAGCACCTCGGCGAGGCCGCCGGTGACGCGCTGGACCGCGGACTCGCCGACAAACGGCCCGCGGATGCCCGCCTCGGCGTTGAAGGCCGACTGGACGCGGATGTAGTTCATCACGTCGTTGTAGGCCGTCACGAAGCTCTGGACCTTCTCTTCGATCGCGTCGGGATCGCTCGAGACGGTCACGGTCGTGGCGCTCGTCGACAGCGCCTCGAGGTCCAGCGTCATGCCGGGCACCGGGTCGGTCACCCGGTTGGTCGACGACTCGACGACGAGGCCGTTGATCGACACCTGCGCGTCGGTCGCCGCGCGGATGACCGCGCCGGGGGCAGTGAAGCCGAAGGTGCCGCCGCTGAGGCCGGACTCGTTGAAGCTCACGCCGTAGTCGGCGCCGGAGTCCTGGCCCTGGACCACCAGGCGGTAGCCGCCCGTGGTGTTCATCACGTAGGCGCTCACGCCGTCGACGTCATTGATCATCGAGGCGACGTCTTCGAGCGAGTCGCCCGCGCCGACGGTCAGGTTCGTGGTGGTGCCGTCATAGGTGAACGACAGCGTGCCGCTGCGGCCAAGGGCCGCGGTCTTGCTGGTCTCTGCGGTGCTCGCGCGGGTCTCGGAGGAGGCCAGCGACAGCACCTGGATGTCGTAGGAGCCCGCCACCGCGTCGCCGTCAAGCTCGACGCTGAACGCGTCGTTCTCGGCGTTGGTGGCGCTGAAGGAGCGGAAGTCGGTGATGGTCTCGAGCTCTTCGAGAGCGTCGTTCATCGTGCCGATCTTGCCGACCAGCTCGTTGATCTTGGTGACACGGCCCTCAAAGAGGCTGATGCGGTCGGTGACGGTCTTCTTCTGCGCAGACTGACCGGCGAGGATCGCCTGGATGAGCGCAGAGGTGTCAATGCCCGAGACGGCGCCGTCAACTTTGATGGCCATGGTGTGCTCCGGAGGACGCGAGGGACGGGAAGACGAACCCCATGCGCCGGGAGGTTGCCCGCCCGGCGCATGGGGTCAGAGGATCAGCTCAGGAGCGAGATCACGGACTGGTTGATGCCCTTGGCCTGGGCGAGGGCCGCGACGCCGGCCTGCTGCATGATCTGCAGCTTGGTCAGGTTCGCGGTCTCGGTGGCGAAGTCGGTGTCGATGATCTGGCTGTTGGCCGAGCTCAGCGCCTCAACCTGCACGCCGGCGTTGTTCAGAGCCGACTCGAGGCGGTTCTGGGCAGCACCGTAGACGGAGCGGTTGGAGTTCACCGTGCCGATCGCGGTGTCGAGGACCGACAGGGCGCTCAGCGCGTTGGCGGCGGTGTCCAGCAGGATGCCGGAGATGCCCAGCGCGTTGGTGGTCAGCGCGCCCAGCGTGATCGCGATCTGGCTGTTGCTGTCGCTGTTGATGCCCACCTGCACGTTGATGCTGGAGGTGGTGTTGTTGTTCAGCGTGATGCCGTTGAACTCGGTCACCTGGGCGATGCGGCTCACCTCGGAGCGGAGCTGCACGAACTCGTCCTGGATGAAGGACCGCTCGGTGTTGCCCAGCGTGCCGGAGCTGCTCTGCACCGCCAGCTCGCGCATGCGCTGCAGGATGTCGGTGACCTCGTTGCTCGCGCCTTCAGCGGTCTGGATGATGCTGATGCCGTCGTTGATGTTCCGCAT
>JBJONS010000603.1:0-4503 GCA_046051725.1 Pseudomonadota bacterium
CCGATGCCCGAGCCGGTGCCGAAGATGACGCTCTCGGTGAAGGTCTGGTCGCGCTCGATCATGAACAGCGACGCGCCGAGGATCGCGCAGTTCACGGCGATCAGCGGCAGGAACACGCCCAGCGCGTTGTAGAGCGCAGGCATGTACCGGTCCAGCGCCATCTCGACGATCTGGGTCGCGGCGGCGATGGTGCCGATGAAGATGAGGAAGTTGAGGAAGCTCAGGTCCACCGTGGCGAAGCTCGGGTGAACCCAGGCCAGCGCGCCCTCTTTGAGGAGCAGGCTGGCGATGGCCTGGTTGAGCGGCGTGGTGATGGCGAGCACGAAGGTGACCGCGACGCCGAGGCCGATGGCGGTGTCGACCTTCTTGCTCACGGCCATGAACGAGCACATGCCGAGGAAGAAGGAGAGCGCCATGTTCTCGACGAAGATGGCCTTGGTGAGCAGGCTCAGGTACTGTTCCATGTTCCCCCCTTACTCGGCCTCGACCTGCTCGGGCTTCCAGGTGCGCAGCGCCCAGATGATCGAGCCGATCAGGAAGAAGGCGCCCGGTGCGAGCAGCATGAGGCCGTTGCTGGTGTACCAGCCGCCCTCGGTGGTGAGCTTGAGCACAGAGACGCCGAACAGCTTGCCGCTGCCGAGCAGCTCGCGGATGAACGACACGGTGATGAGCACGAGGCTGTAGCCGAGGCCGTTGCCGATGCCGTCGAGGAAGCTCGCGGCGGGCGGGTTGGCCATGGCGTAGGCCTCGGCGCGGCCCATCACGATGCAGTTGGTGATGATCAGGCCGACGAAGACCGACAGCTGCTTGCTGACGTCAAAGACGAAGGCCTTGAGGATCTGGTCGGTCACGATGACCAGCGACGCGATGACCGTGAGCTGCACGACGATGCGGATGCTCGCGGGGATGTAGTTGCGGATCAGGCTGATCGCGAGGTTCGAGAAGGCCGTCACCACGGTCAGGCCCAGGCTCATGACCAGCGCGGTCTCCATCTTGGTCGTGACCGCCAAGGCCGAGCAGATGCCGAGGATCTGCAACGCGATGGGGTTGTTGTTGACCAGCGGGTCGATCAGCGCTTCCCGCTGCTGCTTACTGAGGATGCCCGGCTGCGCGCTCATCCCGCACTCCCGCTCTTGAGGTTGTCGATGTAGCCCTTGAAGCCGTCCGGCCCAAACCAGAAGTCGACCGTGTTGGTCACGCCATTGGTCGTCAGCGTCGCGCCCGAGATGCCATCAATGTTGTGCGGCGCAGAGGCGACGTCGCCGGCCTTGCCCTTGAGGACCTTCAACGCGACGCCCGCGGCGCCGTC
This sequence comes from Pseudomonadota bacterium, assembly GCA_046051725.1. Taxonomy (GTDB): domain Bacteria; phylum Myxococcota_A; class UBA796; order UBA796; family UBA2385; genus JAEUKK01. The sequence goes on from JBJONS010000603.1 coordinate 1,310, forward strand.
CTTGTAGATCTTGCGGCCCGGCCAGCTCGCCCGCCACGCGGGGTTCTCAATCTCGCCGCCGAGACCCGGGGTCTCGCCGTGGGCGTAGAAGGTGATGCCGCGCACGGTGTTGAGGTCCTTCTCGAGGCTCAGGAAGCCATACATCGTCGACCAGAGGCCCTTGCCCTCGATCGGGAAGATGTACTGGCTGCACCCCTCGCCCTCTTTCACGCAGTAGACCACGTGACGGGCGGGGAGGCGGCCGACCTTGGCCTTGTTCGGCGCCACCTCAATAGAGGTCGCCGGATCTTTGGACGCCTTCACCGCGTCGTAGGACTTAAAGTCGAAGCTGGGGTCGCTGACCACCTGCTTCGTCTTCATGTCCACGACCTGCGCGGCGATCTTCTCGGCGAAGATGGCGTCGACCTCGGTCGCAGACGGGCTCGCGCCCTCTTCGATGAGGCCAGCGACCGCGAGCACCTTCTTCTGCTTGTCGAGGACCTTGTTGGCGTCCTGCTTGTCCTTGAGCGCCACCGCGGCGCCGCTCACGAACAACGAGCAGATGAGGCAGACCCCAGCCGCGAACATGACCGTGTAACTAGTGGTGGGCTGCGACATGGCTGCGAGCGAGCCTCCGCTTGATGTTGCCCTGCACGACGAAGTAGTCGAAGAGCGGAGCGAACAGGTTCATGAACAGGATCGCGAGCATCATCCCCTCGGGGTAGGCCGGGTTCACCACCCGGACCAGGACCACGAGCGCGCCGATGCCGAAACCATAGAGGAGGCGCCCAGTGTTGGTGAAGGCGCTGGACACGGGGTCCGTGGCCATGAACACCGCGCCGAAGGCCCAGCCGCCGAGCACGAAGTGCCACCAGAAGGGGACCGCGAACATCGGGTTGGTGTCGGAGCCCACCGCGTTGAGCAGCGAGGCGACGATGACCGTGCCCAGGACCACGCCGGCCATGGTGCGCCAGCTGCCGATGCGGGTGGCGATGAGCACGCCCGCGCCCAGCAAGCAGGCCAGGGTGCTGGTCTCGCCCATCGAGCCGGGGATGAAGCCGAGGAAGGCGTCCATCCAGCTGGCCTGGTCGAGCACGTTGTGCTCAGCCGCGGCGCGGCTCAGCCAGGTCGCGCCCGAGAAGCCGTCGACGTTGTTGGCCGCCGTCCACACCGCGTCGCCCGAGATCTGGCCCGGGTAGGCGAAGAAGAGGAAGGCGCGGGCGGTCAGCGCGGGGTTGAGCACGTTCATGCCCGTGCCGCCGAAGACCTCTTTGCCGATGATGACGCCAAAGGCGACGCCGACCGCGACCTGCCACAAGGGGATGGTCGCCGGCAGGGTCAGCGGCAGCAGGAAGCCGGTGACGAGGAAGCCCTCGTTGACCTCGTGCTTGCGGATGACCGCGGTCACCATCTCGATGTTGCCGCCGACCGCGAAGGTCGTGATCAGGATCGGGAAGAAGTAGAGCGCGCCGTAGAGCACGTTGCCGAAGAGGCTCGCCGGGTCGTGGGCGCCCAGGCCGCTGTCACCCATCAGGATGTGCAGCAGCGCGGTGTTCCAGTCGTCGCGGATGGCGGCGACGCCGACCTTCTGGATGGCGAGGTTGGCCTGCAGGCCCGTGTTGTAGAGCGCCATCGCGATGACGGGGCCGAGCGCGGCGACCACGGTCACCATCATGCGCTTGAGATCCATGCCGTCGCGCACGTGGGTGCGGCCGCTCGTGACGGTCGGCGGCGTGAACAGCAGGGTGTCCGGGGCCTCGTAGAAGGCGTGGTACTTGTGGAGCTTGCCCCCCTCTTCGAAAAGGGGAGCCGCCCGGTCGAACATGTCGCGGACGAACTGCATCAGCCCTCCCGCTCGATCGTGTCGAGGCGCTGGCGCAAGTAGGCGCCGTAGTCGGTCTTCCCGGGGCACACCATGGTGCACAGGGCGAGGTCTTCTTCATCGAGCTCGAGCGCGCCGAGCTGCTCGGACTTCTCGAGGTCGCCGGACACCAGCGAGCGCAGCAAGAAGGTCGGGAGGATGTCGAGCGGCATGACGTCTTCGTACATGCCGATCGGCACCATGGCGCGCGGGGAGCCGTTGGTGGTCGTCGTGAAGTCGAAGTCGTGGCCGCCGAACAGCTTGCTCAAGTAGATCGGGAAGAGCGAGAAGGTCTCTTCTCCCGGGGTGAGCCAGCCGAGGAACTTGCGGGCGCGATCTTCGTGCAGAAGGCTGATGCTGAGGTCGTAGCGGCCGAGGAAGCCCTGCGTCTCGCCCTCGACCTTGCGGCCGCCGAGCAGCGAGCCGCTGACGACGCGGACCTCACCGGCCTTGGCCTCGCCGGCGATGAGCTCGGCCACCTGGGCGCCGAGCCGGGCGCGCACGAGGCGCGGGTCCACGGCGGCGGGCCCGGCGATCGACAGGACCCGGATCGGGTTGAGCTTGCCGGTGAGCACCACCTCGCCCATCATCGCGACATCGGCGAGGTTGACGTGCCAGACCACCTTGTTGCGGCTGACCGGGTCGAGCAAGTGGATGTGGGTGCCCGGCAGGCCGGCGGGGTGCGGGCCCGCGAACTCTTCGACGCGGACGCCATCGACGGTGCCCGGGCCCAGATCGACGCCCGGGCGGCGGCAGAAGTAGACCGGGCCATCGGTGAGCTTGGTCAGCGCGGTGAGGCCGGCCTCGATGGACGCCTGCTGCCCGGCCAGGGCGACCGCGGGGTCGGCCGCCAGCGGGTGGCTGTTCATCGCGGTCACGAAGATCGAGGCCGGGACCTGGTCGAGCGGCGGGACCCGGGAGAAGGGCCGGGCGCGCAGCGCGGTCCAGCACCCGCTCTCGACGAGCAGGGCCTTGGCCGCCTCGCGCGTGAGCGCGGCGGGGGCGGTGCCCTTGAAGCTCTCGAACGGGAAGTGGTCGGCGTCCGAGACCGCACCCGACCGCTCGGCGTCGTTCAGCTCGATGACGACGGAGAGCAGCGCGCGCTTGTCGCCCCGGTGGATCGCCACGACCTTGCCGGCAGCCGGAGCGGTGTGCAGGACACCCTCACGCTTGCGGTCCTCGAAGAGGGGCTGCCCGCGCCGGACCAGCTCGCCCTCCCCGATGATCATGCGCGGCTTCATGCCGATGAAGTCGTCGGCGAGCACGGCGACCCGGCTGACCGAGACCTCGCCGGTGATCACTTGCTTCGGCTGACCTGTGGTGGGCAGGTCGAGCCCCTTGTGGATGTGGTGAA
>JBJONS010000604.1:0-12494 GCA_046051725.1 Pseudomonadota bacterium
AAGAGGCCCGCCCCCAGCATCCAAAAGCACGAAAAGGCCGGCCCGCGCGCCCAGATCAGCAGCGCAAAGTGGCCCGCCCCCAGCATCCAAAAGCACGAAAATGCCGGCCCGCGCGCCCAGATCAGCAGCGCAGCAAAGAGGCCCGCCCCCAGCATCCAAAAGCACGAAAACGCCGGCCCGCGCGCCCAGTCCACCAGCGCAGCCAAGAGGCCCGCCCCCACCATCCAAAAGCGCGAAAACGCCGACCCGCGCGCCCAGATCAGCAGCGCAGCCAAGAAAACCCGGCGTTAGCCCAACGCGAGCGTCCGCAGACCCGCCTCCACAAGAAGGCGTGCCCGGCCGGCGTCACCAGTCGTCGGCCAGCGCGCGAAAATAACCTCGACAGCACCGCTCTCATCGGCGGTGACGCCGTCAATCAGACCCGCCGGGGCCCGCAGGCGCAGGCGGGCGCCGAGCAGGCCCATGCGGTCGCTCTCGCCGCTGATCGGATCGATGAACGCGTCGCTGTCGATGATCTGCTGGGCGACCTCGGCCTCGGGGCTGCCCTCGGCGGCGGCGGCCAGCGCGGCCTGGGCGCCGGCCAGCGCCGCTTCGGCCTGCCCGCCGGCGGCGAGGTGCAGGGCCTGGTCGAGCCCGACCGCGACCGCCTGGTCGGGGTCGACGCCGGGGGCGGCCGCGGCGGCGACCGCGGCGGCATAGGCGGTGGCCGCCCCCTCGTGGCGGCCGAGGAAGGCGTGGGCCTCGGCGATCGCCCAGAGTGCGGCGAGGCGCAGGCCAGGGAGCTGCGCGGCGTCGACGCCCTCGCCCCGCTCGACCTCGGCGAGGGCCTGGCGCAGCTGGTCGAGGGCCTCGTCGCCGCGGCCCGCGCGCAGGGCCAGCTCGCCCCACGACAGGCGGGCGCCGATGGCCCCGACGGCGTCCCCGGCGGCGAGGCGCTGGCGGTGGGCCCAGCCGGCCGCGTCGACCGCGACCTCGCCCTCTCCGGCGAGGATGGCGTGCTGGCCAATCAAGGCCGCGACCTGCTCGCTGCGCAGCTCTGGCGCGGGGCCGTCGCCGCGGGGGCCCGGGGCCAGGGGGCCCTCGGGCCCCTCCATCCGCAGCAGGCGCTCGTGCAGCTCGAGCAGCAGGGCCAGGGCCAGCCGCGGATCGGTGTGCTCGATGAGCAGGGCGACCCGCTCGACCAGCGTGTCGATGAGCTCGACCGGCAGGCCCTCGACGCCCTCGAGCGTGGCGGTCTCGGGGCCGCGGGCGAACTTGCCGAGCAGGCCGCGGACCAGCGCGGCGTCGACCACCGCGGGGTGGCCGGCCTCCCACAGCAGCTCGGCGGCGGCGACGGCCTCGTCGAGGCCGCCCTCGGGGTCGCCGGTGGTCGCCCGGGCCCAAGCGACCACCAGGGCGAGCTGGGCGGTCAGCGCCGCCTGGTCGGCCTCGCCCAGCGCGAGGCCGTCGAGCGCGGCCCGCGCGGCCTCGATGGCGCCCTCGGCCTCTTCGCTGTTCATCCACACGTGCAGCTGGGCCCGCTCCCGCAGCAGGACCGCGCGCAGCAGGGCGTCCTCACCGTCGGCCTCACCCTCGGCGGGGGCGGCGGCGCCAAAGGTGCCAAGCGCGACGTCGAGGTGGTAAATCGCCGCAGCCACGTCATTGTCGGCGGCGGCCTCTTGGGCCAGCCCGAGCGCCTCGGCCCGCAGCGCGGCCGGATCGGCCGCCGCGCCGGGCCCCTCGCCGTCGGCGGGGGCGTCGGCGGCGCCGTCCACGGGCGCCTCGACCGGGGCGGGCTCCACCAGGGCGCCCTCTGTCAGGACCTTCTCCGCTTCCGCGCTCGTCGACACATCCCCTCCGGTGGCCGGCCCGGGCCGGCGGCGCCTGAGCCTGCCCCACGGCGGCCCGCGCCGCCCGGTCCTGCGTGAAGGGGGCCACCTGCGCGCCATCTTCGTGGCCAAGACCGCACCGGCGCCGCGCGGCGGTCGGCGCGCCAGACCGGAGCATCCGGCCGCGGGCGCGCGGGCCCCGGGCCGCCCCTCAGCGCGCCGGGCGTTCCCGCCGGTCGCGGATCACCGCGGCGGGCGCCCCCACCGCCACCGCCCAGGCCGGCAGGTCGCGGCTGACCACCGCGCCCATGCCGACCACCGCGTGATCACCGATCTGCACGCCATCGGTGACGCAGACCCCCGCGCCGAGCCAAACGTCGGCCCCGATCTGGACGCCCCGGCTGCGCACCGGCTGCTCCCGCACCGGCCGGTCGGGCCCGATCCCGTGGTCCCAGGCGAAGATCCGCACCTGGGCAGCGATCCGCGCGTCGTCGCCGACCACCACCCCCGCCCGGCCGCCGTCGATGGTCACGCCCGGGTTGAGGCTGACCCGGTCGCCGAAGGTGGCCGGGCCGTGCACAAAGACGCCAGCGCCGATGAGGCAGCCGGCGCCAAAGACCACCTCGCGGCCGGGCTCGGCGAAGATCCGGGCCTCGGGGGCCACAAAACAGCCGGGGCCGAAGCGCACCCGCTCGAGCGCGCAGAGCCGCGCCTGCACCCGGGCCTGCCAGGCCGAGACCCAGCCTTGATCGGCCGGCTTGAGGCGCAGGAACAGGTAGGGCATCCACGAGAGCCGCCGCTGGTGCCAGGCCCGGCGCAGGCGCGGATCGACCGGGGGCGGGCCCAGGCGGGGCGGGCGCGGCGGCCCCAGCCCCGGGGGAGGCGCGCCCTCCGGCGGCCCGCTCACGGCGCTCCAACCCGCAGCAGATCGGCCAAGGTCTGGTCGATCGGCCGCGGCCGCGGCAGGCCCAGCCGATCCGCGCGGGCCCGGCTGCCCCGGCTCTCGCGCAGCCCGCCGCGCCCGGCCTCCCCGGCCTCGATGACCGGCGGCGGCCCGCCGCGCAGGGCGACGAGGCGGGCCAGCAGCGCCTGCATGGTCCAGGCCTGGCCAGAGCAGGCGTTGAGCACGGGCGGCCATCCGCCGGGATCAGCGGTCAGCAGGGCGATCCCGGCGGCCAGCTCCCGCACGTCCGACACGTCGCGCACCGCGCCCAGCCAGCCGGTCTGCAGGCGCGCCGCGCCGCCGGCCAGGGCCCGGCCCCAGTCGGGCAGCGCGTAGCCCGGGCCCTGCCCCGGCCCCGCGTGGTTGAAGGCCCGCAGCCGCAGCAGTCGGCGCCCCTGGGCCAGGTCGACCAGCGCCCGCTCGGCGGCGGCCTTGCTGCGCGCATAGTCGCCGATGGGCTCCAGCGCGTCATCCTCGTCGGCCGGGCTCTGGCGCTCGCCGTAGACGTAGCCGGTGCTCAGCTGCAGCAGCGCGGCGCCCGGGCTGACCGCCCACAGCGCGTCTGCGACGTGCAGCGCGCCATCTACGTTGATCGCGTGGACCGCCGGGCCGGCCGCGCCGCCGCTGGCCGCGCCCCCGAGGTGGACGAGGCCGGCGATCGGCGCGCGCCCGGCCAGGGCGCGCAGCGCGGCCCGCACCCCACCGGCGTCGAGCAGATCGACGTCCAACAGGTCACTCACGCGCGCGTCCGCCCCCGGCCGGGCCCCGCCGGGGCGGGCCAGGGCCGCCGCGCCGGGCAGCAGGGGCAGCAGGTGGCGGGCGACAAAGCCGCCGGCCCCGGTGATCACCCAGCGGGCGGGCGCGATGGACGGGGGCATCCGACCTCCAGCGGGGCGGGAGCATAGAGCAGGGCGCGCCGCCGCGCCCGCCTCCCCGCCCCCGGAGCCCTGATGACCGCACGCGCCCTCCTCCTGCTCGCCCCGCTCTGGAGCGCCGCCGCCGCCGCCGAGGCGCCCGCCGCGCCCGCCGCCCCCGCGCCCGAGGCCGCCCCCGCGCCGGCCGCGGCCCCGCCCGCTCCGCCCGCCCGCGGCCTGATCAGCAAGGTCCTCGACAATGGCCTGCGGGTCAGCGTGTGGAGCGATCCCGACATGCCGCTGGTCGCGACCCAGACCTGGGTCGAGGTCGGCTCGGCCCACGAGGCCCCCCAAGAGCTGGGCTTTGCGCACCTTTTTGAGCACCTGATGTTCGGCGAGACGAAGACCTGGCCAGGCGAGGCCTACTCCCGCTTCCACACGCGGCTGGGCGGCAGCGAGAACGCCTACACCTCCTTCGACAACACCGTCTACATCAGCCTCATCGCGCCCGAGGGCCACAGCGGCGTGCTCGAGTTTGAGGCCGACCGCCTGCAGCACCTCGTGCTCGACCCCGAGAACCTGCGCAACGAGCAGCGCATCGTCACCGAAGAGCTGCGGCTGCGCACCGAGAACGAGCCGGCCTCGCGCCTGCTCGGCCCGGCGCTCCAGGCCATCTTCGGCGCCCACCCCTACGGTCACAGCCCGGTGGGCACCCGCGCGGCGATCGCCAACGCCGACCTGACCCTCGTGCAGAAGTTCTACGCCGGCTACTACGCGCCCCAGAACCTGCACCTCGTGATCGTCGGCCCTGTCGATGGTCCCGCGAAGATCGCCGAGGTCGAGCGCCTGTTCGGCGGCATCCAGAAGCAGGCCCTGACCCCTCCCGTGGTGCCGCCGCTGTCGACCTGGGACTTCCCCGAGCGGGTCGAGCTGCGCGAGGACCTCCCCCCGGTCAAGATCGCCGCCCGGGTCTTCTGGGGGCCCGACCTCTCCTCTCCCGACTGGCCGGCCTGGCAGCTGCTCAGCGAGATGTTGGCCGGCGGCGAGGCCCCTCCCCTGCGGCGCCTGCTGGTCGAAGAGCAAAAAGACGCGCTCGAGGCCATCACCGTGCCCGGCAACCTCAAGGCCGGCAGCCTGCTGGCCTTCGCCAGCGTGCACCTGCCCTGGATCGGCGAGCGCAAGGCATTCTCGCGCCTCGACGCCGCCATCGAGACGCTGGGCGCGCCGACGGTGCTCAGCCAAGAGCGCCTCGACACCGCCCGGCGCCGCCTGCTGCAAGAGCGCCTGCGGGCCGGCACCTTCGCCGAAGAGCGCGCCCAGAAGCTCGGCGAGGCCCAGAGCTGGCGGGGCGACGTGCGCCTTGGGATTGACGACGGGGCCGCTGCCCTCGACGCGGTCACCCTCGCGCAGGTCCAGGCCTTGTGGGCCCGCACCCAGGCCCAAGAGCAGGCGATGGCCGCCTGGGTCCGCCGGGGCCCCGCCGCCGAGATCGCCGAGGGGCCCGTGGCCGCCGCCGCCGAGGGGCCGAGCAAGCCCAAGCGCCCGGTCACCACCCTGCCCGCCGCCGCTCCGCCGGCGCCCTTCCGGCCTGCGCCGGCCGAGGCTTGGCGTGTGGATGACGCCACTGACGTCGTCTTCATCGAGGACCACCGCGCGCCCCTCGTCGAGCTGGTCATCCAGCTGCCGGTCGGCGACCAGAGCCCCTGGGCCCAGGCCGAGCACCTCGACGCGGCCTGGACGCTGCAGCACCACGACCCCGACGGCGCCCTGCGGGCCCGGGCCGACGCGCTGGGCGCGAGCCTGCAGCTCGAGGTCAGCGCCCTGCGCAGCACCCTGACCCTGCGCTGCCTGCGGTCGGACCTCGACGCCAGCGTCGCCCTGCTGCACGACATCTTCGCGAACACAGAGATCGAGAAGGGCGCGCTGCGCCGCCTGTCGCAAGAGCGCACCATCGACATGGCCGCGCGCAAAAAAGACCCCGGCTTCCGCCAAGCCGCGGCGATCGACGCGCTCTTCTTCGCGCCGGGCGACCCCCGCCGGGTCGACACCGACACCCCGCCGGCGCCCTCGCGCGACAGCGCGCGCCTGCTCGCCGCCCGCGACGCCGCCCTGCGCCTGCCCGGCCGCACCATCGGCCTCGCCGGCGACCTCAGCCGGGCCGAGGCCGAGGCCCTCGCCGCCCGCCTGCTGCCCGCCGCCGGCGCCGCTCCGGCCACCCTGGCCCCCGCCCCGCTGCCGCTGCTGGCCCGCAGCGGCGACATGGACGTCGAGATGGGCAACCTCACCCAGGTCTACCTGGCGATGGCCCGCGAAGGCCTGCCCACCGGGCACCCCGACAGCGCGGCCCTGGCGGTGAGCAGCTTCATCCTCGGCGGCCACTTCTACTCGCGCCTCAACGTCGCCCTGCGCCACGAGGGCGGCCAGACCTACGGCGCGTCGGCCCGCGGGGCCCAGGCGCCCCTGCCCGAGACCTTCCAGCTCACGACCTACACGCGGGCCGAGGGCGCGGCGCCCACCGAGGAGCGGGTGCGGGCCGCGCTGGCCACCTTCCACGCCAAGGGCGCCACCCAAGAAGAGCTGAGCGACGCCATCGCCGCGTTTGTCGGCGGCGGCCGGCTCGGCGCCCAGTCGCCGGGCCAGCGCCTCGACGCCGCGCTCTCGGCCCGGGCCAAGGGCCTGCCGCTCAACCACCGCGAGCTGCTCGCCGCCGAGGTCGAGCGCCTGAACCTCGACCAGCTCAACGCTTTCATCACCCGGTTCTACGACCCGGCCGCGTTCACGATGGTGCGGGTGGTCCCCCGATGAGCGCGCGCTGGGCATGGGCGGTGTGCGCCGCGCTGGGCTGTGGCGCCAAGCCCGCGCCGAACCGCGGCAGCGTCGGGGCCGACGACGGCGACAGCGCCGACTCCGGCGCCGACAGCGGGGGCGCGAGCGGCGGGGGGCTCGCTGCGCCGCCCTGGCTCCCGGCGGCGCTCACCGTTCCGGCCGACAGCGGCTGGACCTGGGCGATCGACCCAGACTTTGAGATCCCCGCGGCCTCGGTGCCCTCGGTCTTCATCGGCGAGGACGGCACCTACGGCATGCTGCTCGGCGAGCAGCGCGGCCTGAACACCGGCCGCGACGTGATCTGGAGCGAGGACGGCCTGCGCTGGTCCGCGCCGGAGCCGCTGATCGCCGCCGAGGACTTCGCCGGCGACTGCGGCCTGCGCCTCGAGGACGGCGGGCTCTGGGAGGCCGGCCCCCGCGGCCGCTGGCTGGTGCTCGAGGGCACCCAGTCCACCGAGGGCGACCTCAACGTCCCGACCGGCCGCCGCCTCTGCCTCGCGCAGCTCGACGCGCGCCCCGGCGGCGCCGCCGCGCCCTCCTCCCCGCCGGTGCTGTGGGAGGGCTGCAGCCCCGACGACGTGATCAGCGTCCCCGGGATCCTGCCGATGGCCGACGCCGCCCGGATCTTCTTCAACGGCACCTGCGGCGGCGACACCGCGGGCGTGCACGCCATCGACGTCCAGGCCGACACCTTGGAGGTGGCGGTCAGCCAGCCCGACGCCCAGCTGCCCGGCCAGATCGTCGACCCCAACCCGGTGTACCGCGAGGGCGGCGGGGTCGACATGTTCGTCAAGCTGCGCGACGACGCGCAGGCGCTCAACGGCATCGCGCGCGTGCGCCTCACCGACGACGGGCGGGCGGTCGCCAGCGCCCCGGTCCCGCTGCTGTGGCCCGCCGGCCCCTGCTACAAGCCCGACCAGCAGAGCGGCCCCTGCTACGCCGATCCGAGCTTCGTGCGCGCCGCCGACGGCCGGCTGGTGCTGTACTTTGGCGAGCTCGTCGAGGGGCCGACCAGCATCTCGACCCGCATCCTCCGGGCCTTCGCCACCGACCACCCCGCCCGGTGACCCGGCATCCGTAGACGAACGGATGTCGGAGCCTCCGTCACCCTTCGTCAGGGGGGGGAAGCTTCGAGGACAAGGTCAGGGTCGTCATCCTGACGGAGGTGCTGCCCGCCCGGCACCTCCCCCCCCTGACGAAGCCTTGGCCGCCCTCCGACACTGAACTCGGAAGATCAACCACCTACACCTGGCACACCCCTTGCTCTCCGCCCCTGCGGCGCGAGGGCGCGCGGAGGTGGTCATGGCGGTCGTGGTGCGGTCGGGCACGCTGGTGGGCGTGGACGGCGAGGCAGTGGCGGTGGAGGTGGACCTGCTCCGCCGGCTGCCCGCGGTGGTGGTGGTGGGGCTGGCCAGCGCGGCCGTGCGCGAGAGCGCCGACCGGGTGCGCTCAGCGATCCAAGAGGCGCGCTTCGACTTCCCGAAGCTGCGGGTGGTGGTCAACCTCGCGCCGGCCGACCTGCGCAAGGACGGCAGCGCCTTTGACCTGCCGATCGCCGTGGGCGTGCTGGCGGCCTCGGGCCAGGTCCCGACCGAGAAGCTGGCCGACACGGCCTTCTTCGGCGAGCTGAGCCTTGAGGGGCACCTGAGGGGGCTGCGCGGCGCCCTGCCGCTGACGCTCATGGCCGCCCAGCAGGGCTGCAGCCGGGTGGTGCTGCCGATCGACGCCCTGCCCCAGGCCGCGGTGGTCCCGGGGGTCGAGGTGCTCGGCGCCGCCGATCTCGGGCAGGTCGCCGCCTGGCTCTGCGGCAAGGGCGAGCTGCAGCGCGAGGCGGTCCCGCCGATGCTCATCGCCGAGGGCGGCGCCGCTGGCGTCGATCTCGCCGCCGTGCGCGGACAGCACCGGGCCCGGCGCGCGCTCGAGGTGGCGGCGGCCGGGGGCCACAACCTGCTGATGATCGGCAGCCCGGGCTGCGGCAAGACGATGCTGGCCGCGCGCCTGCCGACCATCTTGCCGAGCCTCACCTTCGCCGAGGCCCTCGACATCACCCGGGTGCACTCGGTGGCCGGCCTGATCCCGCCCGGCGCGGGGCTGGTCAGCCAGCGGCCCTTCCGCGCGCCCCACCACAGCGTGAGCGCCGCGGGCCTCATCGGCGGGGCCAACCTGCTGCCCGGCGAGGTCAGCCTCGCCCACCACGGCGTGCTCTTCCTCGACGAGCTGCCCGAGTTCCAGCGGCACGTGCTCGAGCTGCTGCGCGGCCCGCTCGAAGACCGCCAGATCCGCCTGTCGCGGCTGCAGGGCTCGGTCACGCTGCCGGCGTCGATCTCGCTCATCGCCGCGGCCAACCCTTGCCCCTGCGGCTTCGCCGGGCACCCCGGCCGGGCCTGCACCTGCGCCACCCCCGCGCTCGAGCGCTACCGCGCCCGGCTCAGCGGCCCCCTGCTCGACCGCCTCGACCTGCAGGTCTGGGTGCAGCCGGTCGAGACCAACCACCTCGTGCGCGGCCAGCCCGGCGAGTCGAGCGCGGCGGTGCGGATCCGGGTCGACGGCGCCCGCGCCCGCCAGCGCGCCCGCTACGGCGCGGCGCACCCGCTCAACAACGCCGAGCTGCAGGGCGATCAGATCCGCGAGGCCGCCGATCCGAGCCCCGACGCGGTGCGGGCGCTCGAGCGCACCATCGACGCCCACGCCCTCTCGGGCCGAGCCTGGGCCCGCATCCTCAAGGTGGCCCGCACCATCGCTGATCTCGACGGGTCTGCCCGGGTCGAGCCGGTGCACGTGCACGAGGCCAGCGCCTACCGGGTGCCCGGCGTCGGGGCGAACCCATGAGCCGCGCCCTGGGCGCCCTGCTGCGCGCCGCCGGCCTCGCCGCCCTCGCCCGGCTGCATCCGGTGGAGCCGGGCCGCGATCCCGTCGTGCTGGTCATCGATCAGGCCGAGGGCCGCTGGATGGTCGCCGAGCTGCGCTGGCGCGCCGGCCGGCCCGCCCCGTCCGGAGAGCCCCTCTGGCTGCGCCGCCCCCGCTGGCCCCACTTGAACGAAGGCGACGTTGTGTACGCCATCCTCGACGAGTCTGGCCCCTCTGCCCGCCTGCGCCGGGCGCAGCGCCTGCCCGCGCGCCCGCCGGCCGCGCCCTGAGCCCGGCCTGGCCAAGGGCTCACCTCCTCTCCCCTCCCCTGCCGCAGCTGCGGCGACCCAGCTCCCCCGCGCCCGCGGGGGTCCGGCGGGCCTGTGCCCGCGCTCCCACCCCACCCGGCGCACCGCGCCCTGGAGACCCCATGATCAGCAGCCCCTCGACCCCCTCGACCAAGGCCCAAAAAGAGCGCGCCGCCAAGCTGAGCGCCGAGAGCAGCGCGGTGCAGACCGCCATCGCCCGCCTCGACAAGCAGTACGGCGCCGGCACCGTGATGCGGCTCGGCGAGGGCGTGCGCCAGCCGGTCACCGTCATCCCCACCGGCTCGGTGGGCCTCGACCGCGCGCTCGGCGTGCTCGGCTACCCGACCGGCCGGGTGGTCGAGATCTATGGCCCCGAGGCCAGCGGCAAGACCACCCTGACCCTGCACGCCATCGCCAGCTGCCAGGCCCAAGGCGGCGTGGCCGCCTTCGTCGACGCCGAGCACGCGCTGGACCCGAGCTACGCCGAGAAGCTGGGCGTGGACCTGGGGCAGCTTTTGGTCGCCCAGCCCGACGACGGCGAGCAGGCGCTCGACGTGGTCGAGGGCCTCGTGGCCAGCGGCGGCGTGCAGCTGGTGGTCGTCGACTCGGTGGCCGCGCTCGTGCCCCGCAGCGAGCTCGAGGGCGACATCGGCGACCACAGCGTGGGCGCCCAGGCGCGCCTGATGAGCAAGGGCCTGCGGCGGCTGACCGGCCTCGCCAGCCGCACCGGCTGCTGCGTGGTCTTCATCAACCAGCTGCGCCAGAAGATCGGCGTGACCTTCGGGCCCAGCGAGACCACCTCGGGCGGCAACGCGCTCAAGTACTACGCGAGCGTGCGCCTCGACGTCCGCCGGGTCAGCACGGTGAAGCAGAACAACGAGGCGGTCGGCAACCAGACCCGGGTGCGCGTGGTCAAGAACAAGCTCGCCCCGCCCTTTCGCCAGGTCGAGTTCGAGATCTTGTTCGGCACCGGCATCTCGCGCAGCGGCGAGCTGCTCGACATGGGCCTCGACGCGGGCCTGCTGCAGCGCAACGGCGCCTGGTACAGCTACGCCGAGAGCCGCATCGGCCAGGGCCGCGAGGCCGCCCGCGCCTGGCTCGATGAGCACCCCACCGAGAGCGCCCTGCTGTACGCCGAGCTCACCCGGGTCGCCCTGCCGATCCCGGCCGGCCCCACCGACGAGGCCGAGCTGAGCTGAGCCCCCTGCGCGGGGCCGGACGGGGCGCGGTGCCCCGCCCGGCCAGGGGGAGGCGCGCCGGCACCGCTTGGAGGACCGCGTCGGTTGGCCGCGACGCGCCGGTCCGCCTCCCCCACCGCCAGCGGCCCCGCGCCGGCCGCTATGCTGGCCACCCCGGGAGCCCCATGTTCCGCACCCCACGCCCCCGCCGACCCGCCGCCGCGGGGGCCCGCCGATGAGCGCCGCGCCGAGCGGGCCCGCCGCCCTGTCGGGCCGCGCGCTCGCCGCGCTGACCGGAGCGGCGTCCCTGGCGCTGCTCCTGCTCGGCCTCGCCGAGCTGGCCCTGGGCCCGAGCACCCGCATCGGCTTTGAAGAGGGCCAAAACGCCCGCGCCGGGCTGCTCGTGGCCTGCGGTCACCTCGACGCGCTCTGGGCCCTGCAGTACCGCCCCTTCTGCGGCGGCTGCTCGGTCGACGCCCTGCTCTCGGCGCCCCTGCTGCGCCTGATCGGCCCCACCGAGGGCGTGTTCAAGCTGGTGCCCCTGGCCTGGACCGCGCTGGCCGGCGGCCTCTGCGCCGCGCTCGCCGCGGCGCTGGGCGGCCGGCGGGCGGCCCTGCTCTGCCTCGGGCTGCTGCTCGGCGCGCCGGCGGTGGCGGTCGAGCTGGCGATGACCGGCTGGGGCAACCACGCCGAGGGCCTCGCCTTGCCGCTGGCCGGGCTGCTCGTGCTGATCGGCCCGGCGACCGCCCCGGGTCTGCTGCGCGGAGCGGCGTCTGGCGCGCTGCTCTCGCTCGGCGTCTTCTACACGGCGAGCACGGCCTGGGCCGCGCCGGTCGCCCTGCTGGCGGCGGCGGCGGCCGGCCCGCGGGCGCTGCTCGGCCTGATCGCATCCCTGCCGCTGGGCCTGCTGCCCTGGGCCTGGAGCCAGCCGCCCGACCCCCGGTCGTGGGAGGTCGCGCGGGACCGCTGGGCCCAGCTCGACCTCGCCCCGCCCGCCGCGCTCTGGCGCTGGCTGGTCGCCGAAGCGCTGCGCCCAGGCGTGCTCTGGCCGTCGATCGGGCCGCGGGCCGACGGGCTCGCGGTGGCCGCGGCGGCGGCCGGCGGGGCCCTGGGCCTCGGCGGGGCGGCGGCGCTGCTGCGTGGCGGCGGGCCTGGGCCCTGGGCGCGGGCGCGGGAGGCCGCCCCCCTGCTCGGCCTGGTCGCGCTGATCGGCGCCTATGCGCTGCGCCACGATCTCTGGGCCCCCGAGCCCGAATTGGCCGGCTACGCGCCCTTCTCGTGGCGGTACCGCGCGGCCCTGCTGCCCCTGCTCGCCTGGGCCGGGGCCGCCGCGGCGGGCCGCCTGCGGGGCCGCCGGGCCTGGGCGGCGGCGGCGGTGGTCGCGCTGATCGGCGCGCACGGGCTGGTGCGCCGGGCGGGGGCCTGGTCACCGGCCCTCGCCCCGGGCCTGCAGCGCCCGCTGGTCGATCTGGTCGGGCCCGACCCGAGCCTGCCGGCGGGGGCGCCAGCGGTCCGGCGCGCCGTGGATCAAGGACGGCAGGTCGATCTCGAGGCCGGCGCCGCCGCGCTGGCCGCCGACCGCGACCCGCTGCCGGCCTGCCGGATCGTCCACGCGCTCGAGCTCAGCCGGCGCGTCGGCCTCGGGCCGGTCGACCGGCCCGGCGCCGCTGCCGCTTTTGACGCGCTGGACGCCGTGCTCGACGCGCTGCCCGAAGCGCAGCGCGGCCCGG